>NZ_JAODZG010000003.1:0-198851 GCF_029835135.1 Stenotrophomonas sp. GD04145
CTGATCGTCGGTCTGGGCAATCCCGGATCGGAGCACGCCCGGACCCGGCACAATGCCGGGTTTCATTTCGTTGAGGCCCTGGCGGAAAAGGCAGGGGCGCGATGGAACGTGGACAGCAAGCTGTTCGGCGAGACCGCCAAGGTCGAGATCGCCGGGCAGACGGTATGGCTGCTCAAGCCTGCCACTTTCATGAACCTCAGTGGCAAATCGGTCACCGCCGCGCAGCGGTTCTGGAAGATCGAGCCCGAGGAAACCCTGTTGGCGCATGATGAACTGGACCTCCCGCCCGGTGTGGCGCGGCTCAAGTTCGACGGCGGTCATGGCGGCCAGAATGGCCTGCGCGACACCATCCGCCTGCTGGGTCACGGCAAGTTCCATCGCCTGCGCGTGGGCATCGGCCATCCTGGCCACAAGGATCGCGTGGTGGGCTGGGTGCTGGGCCGCCCGTCCAAGGACGACGACCTGCTGATCGCGCGCGCCATCGACGATGCGATCGACGTGATGCCGCTGGCCGTGCAGGGCGATTTCAATGAAGCGATGAAGCGCCTGAACACCCCGAAGTAGCTGCCAACCCCGGTTGGCACCCGCAATGATCGATTGAAACAGCTTGGGAAAGCGGCGCGCGCGCTGTTTTCCCAATCAATTTCACCCCAGAGGTTGTCAAAGATGGGTATCAAATGCGGCATCGTCGGCCTGCCCAACGTCGGCAAGTCGACCCTGTTCAACGCGCTGACCAAGGCGGGCATCGCCGCGGCGAACTTCCCGTTCTGCACCATCGAACCGAACGTCGGCATCGTGCCGGTGCCGGACCCGCGCCTGAACGAGCTGGCAGCGATCATCAACCCACAGAAGGTCATTCCGACCGCCGTGGAATTCGTCGACATCGCCGGTCTGGTCGCCGGCGCTGCCAGCGGCGAAGGACTGGGCAACAAGTTCCTCGCGCACATCCGCGAAGTCGATGCGATCACCCACGTGGTGCGCTGCTTCGAGAACGCCGACGTCATCCATGTCAACAACAAGGTCGATCCCATTTCGGATATCGAAACCATCGATACCGAACTGGCCCTGGCTGATCTGGACAGCGTCGAGAAGGCGCTGAACCGCGCCGAGCGCGCTGCCAAGGGTGGCGACAAGGAGGCCGCCGCGCGCAAGCCGGTGCTGGCCAAGCTGCAGGCTGCGCTTTCTGACGGCAAGTCCGGCCGTTCGGTGGGTCTGGACGAGGAAGAGAAGGCGCTGGTGCGCGACCTGTTCCTGCTGACCCTGAAGCCGGTGATGTACATCGCCAACGTGCTGGAGGACGGGTTCGAGAACAACCCGCACCTGGAAGCCGTGCGCGCGCACGCTGCCGCCGAGGGCGCGCAGGTGGTACCGGTGTCCGCCGCGATCGAGGAAGAACTGTCGCAGCTTGACGACGAGGATCGCGACACTTTCCTGGCCGACCTGGGCCTGAGCGAGCCGGGCCTGAACCGCGTGATCAACGCGGCCTACAGCCTGCTGGGCCTGCAGACCTACTTCACTGCCGGCGTGAAGGAAGTCCGCGCCTGGACCGTGCGCAAGGGTGCCACCGCCCCGCAGGCCGCCGCGGTCATCCACACCGACTTCGAGAAGGGCTTCATCCGCGCCGAAACCATCGCGTATGACGACTTCATCAAGTACAAGGGCGAAGCCGGTGCCAAGGAAGCCGGTCGCCTGCGTCTGGAAGGCAAGGAATACCGCGTGCAGGAAGGCGACGTGCTGCACTTCCGCTTCAACGTCTGACCCAGCGGCATCGGATCGACCCCGGACGCCCCGCCCCGAGCGGGGCGTTCGCGTTTCCGGGTGGATAAAAAAACACCACCCAGCGAAACGCTTGCGGTGTGCTGTTCGCCGGCACTTGTCCACAGCAAACTCCCATTGCTTTCCACGCGCGGTGTGGAAAACCCAGCGCACCGCTGTAGAGCCGAGCCCATGCTCGGCTGATGCCAGCCGGAGCCGAGCATGGGCTCGGCTCTACAGAAGCTTGTCCGCACGCCGTGGATAAATTTTCACCACGCTTCGAGACGCCTGCGCGACAACGCTCTCACCCACTTGTCCACATCAAGTTCCCATTGCCTTCCACGCTGCGTGTGGAAAACAATCGCAGTCGTGGACAAAAAATCACCATGCATGGAAACGCCTGAGGCGCAAGGCTCTCGCCTACTTGTCCACACCAAGCCCCCACCGCTTTCCACGCGTGGTGTGGAAAACCATGGCCAACAGCAGATTCCGATTTCGGACTTGTTGCATGGTGCGCGGCGCGGTGCTGCTTCAGGCTGGCCTCTGACCCTTCCACTGACACGGGCGGCATCATGCCTGCGCGCGACCCGGAGAGTTGCTATGACGACGCGAACGTATGGGTGGGTAGTGGCGATCGCGGCCCTCGGGTTGCTTCTGGCCTACGGCTGCCAATACATGGTCGTGCGGGCTGCACGAGGGAGTGCATCAGCCCCGGAGTGCAGTGCCGTCAGCCTGTTGAGTGCCATGCGCGAGCGGCTGCGACCCGAAGCGGACTTCAGCGAAAGCGGAGGTATCTACCTGGACTCTGTTGACCCGGAGGATCCAGAGGCGCTGATCGCCTATGCGGCACTGGGTCGCATCTGCCAGGAGCCAGCAGGACGACGCACCGACGAGGGGCAGGCCCTTGCCAGGCGGCTTGCCCGGATCGCATCCAGCTTCATCGTCGGGGGAAAGCTTGAGCCCGGTCGCTACGTCCTGACCGCGGCCACGGATGGCTCCCGGGGCGATGAAGTGGTGGCAGTGTCACCGGAACACCTTGCACTGCTGCGAAGCATGAACACCCGCACGCTGGGGAGGGCAGTGATGCTGATGGACAGCAAGCGTCCCTACGGTGATATGCATTACTTCTATATCGACATGGCCCGCGCGCTGGGGGAGCCGGTTCCGCTGGACGCGAATGGTAATGCGACGTTCGCGCCGGAGGTGATGGCCCGGTACGACGAACTGCATGGACAGATGCTTGATGTGGTCCGTGTCTTCTGGCGCTTTGCGGAGCCGGCGCAGTCTACGTCCTGAGCGGGGACGGAGGCCTGCACCCCCGTCCTTCCGCCTGACTTCAATGCAGCGGCACGCCTTACAGCGCGCTGCCGCCGAACTTGTGCGTGTACTGCAGATTGATCGTGCGGCCCACGCTGTCGAACCAGGAGACGTCGTAGTACGGGTACGCCGTGTACGTTGCGTCCTTCGGCGGCATCTTGTTGAACACGTTGACCACAGACAGAGACAGGCGCGAGTGGTCGTCGAAGCGATACTGCACCGACGCGTTGTAGCGGTACGTGGCCCTGATGTACGGGCTGTCGCCGCTGTCCCAGTCGAACACCTGGTCGTAGCTGTCCGAGGTGGGCAGCTTGCCCAGTCGCGAACCGTACACGGTGACCGACCACGCATCCTTTTCCCACGTCACACTGACGCTGCTCTTGGTGCGCGGGATGTCGAAGCCGCTGTTCACCGCGAACTGGTCCTCGATCGCATCGCCGGTGTAGCGCTGGAAATCGTGCTTCTTCACCCAGGTGTGGCTGCCGTTGAAGATGAAGTCACCGATACCGGTCTGCAGGCGGTAGCGCAGGCCCGCATCGATGCCTGAGGTCGACTCGCGTGCCACGTTGATCGGATTCACATGTACCCCGTACAGGCGGCCGTCGGCGGTCCGTGTCACCCGCGCAAGTGCGTCCACGCAGGTCGGTGACGTGATGTCGGCGTCGCCCAGGCGGCAGTTCGCTTCACTGGCCAGGATCGTGCGCACGTCCATGTCCTGCACCTGCCTGCGCATGTCGATGTCGAACCAATCCACCGAAAGATCCAGCCCTGCGGCCGGCGACCAGACGAAGCCTGCGCTCCACGAGGTGCTGGTCTCCGGGTCCAGCTCGCGGTTGCCGCTGCGGCTGCGGATGACGTTGCGCTCGTAGTCCGAGCAGTCGTCGGCCTGTTCGGCGCGGCAGCTGTACAGGTCCTCGGCGCTGGTCTCGTCGTTGCCGGGGCCGGCAAACACGTAGTGCAGGTCCGGGGCGCGGAAGGCCGTGCCGTACGAGCCGCGCACCAGCAGGCTCTCGACCGGGCGCCACTCAAGGCCGCCGCTCCAGGTCGCCTTGCCGATCGTGTGGCCGGAGTAGCGGTACTGGTCATAGCGACCGGCCACGCTCAGGTTGATCGTCTCGTGCAGCGGCATGCGCAGCTCGGCGGCCGTTGCCCAGCGGTTGCGCGAACCCTTGCCGTCGGAATCCTTCCAGCTGTAGTAGTAGTACTGGGTCGCCAGCGGATCGGGATTCAGCGCGTAGGCCTGCTGGCCCACTTCCACGGTCGCGGCAAAACCGGCATCGCCGCCGGGCAGGGCGAACAGCGAGCCGTTGGTCAGGGTTAGGGCGGCCGTCTCGGTGCGGGACTTCGGGGTATAGGTGGTGCGTGCGGCGATCGCGTCGTACTCGGCGCGGGTCAGAGGTCGGTACAGCCGCGACGGGTCGGCGTTGTAGATCGGGAAGCCGTCATCGTCCTCGCCCAGCTGCGGGCCCAGGAACAGGTCGTTGGCCCTGCCGGCGATGATCTGCGGCCAGCTGATCCGCGACTGGTACTGCGAATGGCTCAACGCCGCTTCGTAATCCCAGTTGCCGGCCAGGTTGCCCTTGAAGCCGGTGGTCACGCTGAAGGTCTTCTGCGTGCTGCGCACCATCGCGTTGCGCAGGCCACCCATTTCCTCGGGCGAGAACTGACGCTGCCAGAACTCGATTTCGCCGGTGGCTTCGTTGCTGAAGTAGCCCGACTCGTCGCCGTCGGCGGCCATCCGGCCCCACGACGTCACGTCGCGCATCAGCGCCAGCGTGTGGTAACCCATCTGCACGTCGGCGAACCACTGCTGGCCGTTGTCGAAGTCATAGCTCAGCGAGGCATAGCCGTTGGCGCCGCGGCGCTTGCTGAGGATGGTGCCGTAGCCGATCGACGCGTCGCTGCCGCAGTAGTAGCCATAGCGGGGGCGGAAGGCATGGTAGGTGCTGCCCTGGTTCTGTCCGCTCAGGGCATCGCAGGTGGCCGCGCCCGGATCCAGGTAGTCATCGTTGTAGTCGGTGCGCAGGTAGGCACGGCGGGCGATGCGCGAGCCCTCGGTCGGCCCGTCCTGGGTCGAATCCTGGATGTCGCGCTCATAGGCCCACAGCGGCGTCTGCGACTGCAGCTCCACGCTATACACTGCATTGAAGCGGCCCGTGCTGAACCCGCTGGACAGGCTCATGTCGAAGGAATCGCCACCGCCCTCACTGGTGGTACCCATGCGCACGTCGACCGTGGTGCCGTCGGCCTTCTTCTTGAGGATGAAGTTGACCACGCCGGCGATCGCGTCCGAACCATAGATGGCCGAGGCGCTGCCGGTCAGCACTTCGATGCGGTCGATCATGCCCAGCGGAATGTTGGACACGTCGGTGAAGTTGCTGCGGCCCTGGAACGGCATCGGGAAATCGGCGATGCGGCGGCCGTTGACCAGCACCAGGGTGTGGTTGGGTCCCAGCCCGCGCAGGTCGACCTGCTGTGCACCCGGCGAGAAGTCGGCGCCGCTGGAGGATTGCTGGCTCTGCGTCTCGCCACCGTTCTGGGTCATTGCCCGCAGCACGTCCGGCACGGTGGTGAAGCCGCTGGAACGGATCTGTTCGGCGTCGATCACCGTGATCGGGGCAGGGCCCTCGACCTGGGCGCGCGGAATGCGTGAGCCGGTGACCTGCACCGCATCGAGCTGCCGTACCGGAGAGGAGGCTGGAGCCTGGGCCGCCGCAGAAGCAGCAAGCCCCATCAACGCCAGCTGGATCGACCACGCCATCGCCTGTATACGCATGAGAAGTTCCCGGAAGTAATGCCGGCCCGCAGAGGAGGGGCCCATCCCCCATTCAGATTTCCGCAATGGGCGCCGGCATTTAACGCCTTTTTCATGCCCTTGACTACTGATGCCCCATCTGGCAAAGAGTGAAAACGCTTGCAGGTCGTTTCTGTTCAGGGAGATCAAGATGCGACGGTTCCATCGAAGGCTGCGTGACGTGCTTGCCGGCCTGGCAGTGCTGGTTCTCCTGGGCTCGCCGCTGGCCGCACCCGCGCAGGACCTGCAGGGGCCGGGATTCACCTATTACGAGACCGGCGATCTCGATGCCCCGCGACCGGGGCCGAGGGCGCCGGCGATGATGCTGATGGGCGGCGGAGAGTGGGTGCCGGAGGCGTTCCAGTGGTGGTTGAAGCAGGCCGGCAATGGCCGCGTGCTGATCCTGCGCGCCTCCGGCAGCGACGAGCTGCAGGAGCGTCTGCACCATGACATCGGCGGCACCACCGCCGTGCAGACCCTGGTGTTCGACAGCCGTCGTGGCGCCGACGACCCGGCCGTATTGCGGGTGGTAGCCGCGGCCGATGCCATCTTCATCGCCGGCGGTGACCAGTCGCGCTACATCCGCTTCTGGAAGGGGACCGCACTCAACCGCGCGCTCAATGCCCACGTCCGTGCCGGCAAACCGATCGCCGGCACCAGTGCCGGATTGGCGATCCTCGGTGGCTATGCCTACGGCGCGCTTGACGGTGGCAGCGTCACCTCCGCCGCCGCGCTGGCCGACCCGATGGGCAGCGCGGTGACGATGGACAGTGGCTTCCTGCAGATGCCCTATCTGCAGCGGGTGGTCACCGACACCCACTTCGACCGGCGTGATCGTCTCGGTCGCCTGATCGTGTTCGTCGCCCGTGCCGCGCAGGACAGTGGCGACCCGGACATGATCGGCATCGGCGTGGACGAAGACACCGCGCTGTGCGTGGAGCCTGACGGACGCGCGCAGGTCTACAGCGCCGATGGTCATGGCAGGGTCTGGGTGGTCCGCCCGGGCCGTGGCGCGGACCGGCTGACGCAGGGCGAACCGCTGCGTTTCCACGCTGTGCCGGTTACCGTGGTGGCAAGCGGTGGCCGCATGCGGCTGGACGACTTCCAGGCCGACGCCGACTATCACGCAGCGGTCGATGTTGACGGTGGCCGGATTGAACTGATCCGTCGCTGACCGCTGCTGCCGGCCGCGCGCCGGCGCTTCCCTTCAGGCATCTCGTCGAGCCTGCTCGATGGCATCGCTTCCATTTCCGGAGATATCGATGAAGCTTCATCTGGCGCTGTCTGCGCTGCTGTCCCTGCCGTTGCTCGCCCACGCTGCTCCCGGTGCGTCGCCCCTGCTGGTCATCCATGGCGGTGCCGGCGTCGAGCGCAAGGATCTGTCCGCCGCCGAAGAGAAGGCGGCACGTGCGGCACTCCGTGCGGCGCTGCTGAAGGGGCATGCCGAGCTGGCAGCCGGTCGCCCTGCACTGGCGGCGGTCACCGCAGCGATCACCGTTCTCGAGGACGATCCCACGTTCAATGCCGGCAAAGGCGCGGTGTTCACCCACGACGGGCGCAACGAGCTGGACGCGGCCGTGATGGATGGCGCCACCCAGGCGGCCGGCGCGGTGGCCGGCGTGCAGCGCGTACGCAACCCGATCCTGCTGGCAACGGCCGTGATGCAGGGATCGAAACACGTGATGATGGTCGGGCAGGGCGCTGAGGCGTTCGCCGTCGAGCAGGGCATGACCCTGGTCGATCCTTCGTACTTCCGCACCGACAAGCGCTGGCAGCAGCTGCAGCGCGCACTGAAGGAGGAGGCCGGCGGCCAGGCCCACGCCGACCTGGAAACGGCCCGGCACTTCGGCACGGTCGGTGCGGTTGCGCTGGATGCGCAGGGGCGCCTGGCAGCGGGGACCTCCACCGGAGGAATGACCAACAAGCGCTACGGGCGCGTCGGCGATTCGCCGATCATCGGCGCCGGCACCTGGGCCGATGCACGCTGTGCGGTGTCGGGAACCGGGTGGGGCGAGTACTACATCCGCACCGCTGCCGCGCACGAGATCTGCGCGCGTATCCGCTACCAGGGCCAGTCGCCGGCGGAGGCGGGCAGGGGCGTGATCAACGAGGCGATTCCGCAGATGGGTGGGGATGGCGGTGCGATCGTGCTCTCCGCCGATGGAAAAGCGGCCACGCCGTTCAACACGCAGGGCATGTACCGCGGCTGGATCGGTGCCGACGGCGTTCCGCATGTGGCGATCTTCGCCGACGAGGCCTTGGCACTGCCCGGGCAATAGGCTTGCGTATCAAAGGGTTTGCGACGCATGTGAAAAAAAGTGAAAAAAAGCGTTGACAGGCCCCCGCTTCATCTCCAGAATTGCGGGCTCACCACCACACACCGCAACGCTTCGGCGGCACGGGATGGGGTTGAAACGGAGGGATACCCAAGCGGCCAACGGGGGCAGACTGTAAATCTGCTGGCTTACGCCTTCGGTGGTTCGAATCCACCTCCCTCCACCAGCTTCACGTTGTGGCACTTCCCGGTGCGGGAGTAGTTCAATGGTAGAACCTCAGCCTTCCAAGCTGATGGTGCGGGTTCGATTCCCGTCTCCCGCTCCATTGAATGAACTTTGAATATTATCGAGTTCATGCCATAATGCAAAACTCGCTCACGTAGCTCAGTCGGTAGAGCACTTCCTTGGTAAGGAAGAGGTCGAAGGTTCGATTCCTTTCGTGAGCACCATCTTCAGCACCACACCAGACGAATTCGAGATAAGCAGCCATGGCCAAGGGTAAGTTCGAGCGCACCAAGCCGCACGTCAACGTCGGCACCATCGGTCACGTCGACCACGGCAAGACCACGCTGACCGCCGCGCTGACCAAGATCGGCGCCGAGCGCTTCGGTGGCGAGTTCAAGGCGTATGACGCCATCGACGCCGCACCGGAAGAAAAGGCTCGTGGTATCACGATCTCGACCGCGCACGTCGAATACGAATCCCCGACCCGTCACTACGCCCACGTTGACTGCCCGGGCCACGCTGACTACGTCAAGAACATGATCACCGGTGCCGCCCAGATGGACGGCGCGATCCTGGTGTGCTCGGCCGCTGACGGCCCGATGCCGCAGACCCGCGAGCACATCCTGCTGTCGCGTCAGGTCGGCGTGCCGTACATCGTGGTGTTCCTGAACAAGGCTGACATGGTCGACGACGCCGAGCTGCTCGAGCTGGTCGAAATGGAAGTGCGCGAACTGCTGAGCAAGTACGAGTTCCCGGGCGACGACACCCCGATCATCTCGGGTTCGGCCCGCCTGGCGCTGGAAGGCGACCAGAGCGAGATCGGCGTGCCGGCGATCCTGAAGCTGGTCGACGCGCTGGACACCTGGATTCCGGAGCCGGAGCGTGCGATCGACAAGCCGTTCCTGATGCCGGTGGAAGACGTGTTCTCGATCTCGGGCCGCGGCACCGTGGTGACCGGTCGTATCGAGCGCGGCGTGATCAAGGTCGGTGACGAAATCGAAATCGTCGGTATCCGTCCGACCCAGAAGACCACCGTGACCGGCGTGGAAATGTTCCGCAAGCTGCTGGACCAGGGCCAGGCAGGCGACAACGCCGGTCTGCTGCTGCGCGGCACCAAGCGTGACGACGTCGAGCGCGGCCAGGTTCTGGCCAAGCCGGGTTCGATCACCCCGCACACCGAGTTCGAAGGCGAAGTGTACGTGCTGTCGAAGGACGAGGGCGGCCGTCACACCCCGTTCTTCAACGGCTACCGCCCGCAGTTCTACTTCCGCACCACCGATATCACCGGCGCTGCCAAGCTGCCGGAAGGCGTGGAAATGGTGATGCCGGGTGACAACGTCAAGATGACCGTGACCCTGATCAACCCGGTCGCGATGGACGAAGGCCTGCGCTTCGCCATCCGCGAAGGTGGCCGCACCGTCGGCGCCGGCGTGGTCTCGAAGATCATCAAGTAAGCCTGCAGTACCGGCGGTTGCATAGCGCTGCCGGTCGCGCGAGTGGCGGGCCGGGAACCTCGGTCCGCCTTCGCCGTCTAAGGGAAGGCAAGTTTCAAAACGTACGCCAGTAGCTCAATTGGCAGAGCAGCGGTCTCCAAAACCGCAGGTTGGGGGTTCGAGTCCCTCCTGGCGTGCCATCTGCCCACCTTATCCAGCGGCCCTTGCCGCTAAAGCAGACACACCGGATGAATAGCAAGATCGAACATTCCAAGGACACCTCCGCCAGCGGTGGAGATATCGTCAAGTACGTTGCCGCATCCCTGCTGGTGCTGGCGGGTCTGTTCGTCTGGTTCTGGTTCTCCGCCGACTCCGGTCGCGCCGCCCAGCTGGGCGCGTGGGCGGGTCAGCTGCGTGCGTTGGCGGTCGTGGTCGGTCTGGTTGGCGGTATCGGCGTGTTCATGCTGACCGGCAAGGGGCGCGACACCCGCGAATTCCTCTCCGAGTCGCGCTTCGAACTGCGCAAGGTGGTCTGGCCGACGCGCCAGGAAGCCGTCCGCATGACCTGGGTCGTGATTGTCGTGGTGCTCATCCTCAGCCTGCTGCTGGGTGGCTTCGACTTCCTGATCCAGAAACTGACTCAGTGGTTCCTGAGCCGCTAAGGAGAATTGCATGAAGCGTTGGTACGTCGTTCACGCCTATTCGGGCTTCGAGAAGTCGGTGGCGCAGGCTCTGCGTGATCGCATCGTCCGTGATGGCATGGAAGAGCGCTTCGGCGACGTCCTGGTTCCGACCGAGGAAGTGATCGAGATGCGCGCCGGCCAGAAGCGCCGGTCCGAGCGCAAGTTCTTCCCGGGTTACGTGCTGGTCCAGATCGAGACCCACGAAGAAGCCGGTATTCCGCGCATCGACAACGAAAGCTGGCACCTGGTCAAGGAAACCCCGCGCGTGATGGGCTTCATCGGCGGTACCGCCGATCGTCCGCTGCCGATTGCCGATTCCGAAGCCGAGTCCATCCTGAACCGCGTTCAGGAAGGTGTCGAGAAGCCGCGTCCGAAGGTGCTGTTCGAGCCGGGCCAGATGGTCCGCGTCACCGATGGTCCGTTCAACGATTTCAATGGTGTGGTCGAAGAAGTCAACTACGAGAAGAGCCGTCTGCGCGTCTCGGTGCTGATCTTCGGTCGTGCCACCCCGGTCGAGCTCGAGTTCGGCCAGGTCGAGAAGCAGACCGGCTGATGCCCGGTGATGCTGCCGGCCACGGGCTGGCAGCCTTCAGGTCGCCCTCCCTGTTCAGACAGGGCGCCCAAAATCTGATATAGTGCGCGGCTCCCCGCTGGGAAGCCAGCAGGACGAGGCCACCGCAAGGTGGCCTTCGGCATGATTTCAAAACGCGATGCCGGGACGCGTGATTCCCGGTCCGATGGGGAGCCTGTTGTCGAAAGGCGCTAGCACCCGGAGAGTACTCACATGGCAAAGAAAGTTGTCGGTTACATCAAGCTGCAGGTGAAGGCCGGTCAGGCCAACCCCTCGCCGCCGGTCGGTCCTGCGCTGGGTCAGCGCGGCCTGAACATCATGGAATTCTGCAAGGCGTTCAACGCTGCCACGCAGAAGCTCGAGCCGGGTCTGCCGGTTCCGGTGATCATCACGGCCTACTCGGACCGTACGTTCACCTTCATCACCAAGAGCACCCCGGCCACCACCCTGCTGAAGAAGGCCGCTGGCATCTCGTCGGGCTCCAAGCGCCCGAACACCGATAAGGTCGGCAAGGTCACCCGTAAGCAGCTGGAAGAGATCGCCAAGGCGAAGGAACCGGATCTGACTGCCGCCGACCTGGACGCCGCCGTGCGTACCATCGCTGGCTCTGCCCGTTCCATGGGCCTCGTGGTGGAGGGTTAAGAAGATGGCACAGACCAAGCGTGAGAAGGCCATCAAGGCCGCCGTCGTTCCGGGCAAGGCTTACGCCTTCGAGGACGCGATCAACATCCTGAAGAGCGCCACCAAGGCCAAGTTCGTCGAGTCGATCGACGTTGCTGTGCGCCTGGGCGTCGACGCGAAGAAGTCCGACCAGCAGGTCCGTGGCTCCACCGTCCTGCCGGCCGGTACCGGCAAGTCGGTCCGCGTTGCCGTGTTCGCTCCGGCCGGTGCCAAGGCTGATGAAGCCCTGGCCGCTGGCGCCGAAGCCGTCGGCATGGATGACCTGGCCGAGAAGATGCAGGCCGGCGATCTGAACTACGACGTCGTCATCGCGACCCCGGACGCCATGCGCGTTGTCGGTAAGCTGGGCACCGTGCTGGGCCCGCGCGGCCTGATGCCGAACCCGAAGGTCGGCACCGTTTCCCCGAACCCGGGTGAAGCCGTGAAGAACGCCAAGTCGGGCCAGGTCCGTTACCGCACCGACAAGGCTGGCATCATCCACTGCACCATCGGCAAGGCCGACTTCGCCGAAGACGCGCTGAAGTCGAACCTGACCGCGCTGCTGCTGGACCTGATCAAGGCCAAGCCGGCCACCTCGAAGGGCACCTACCTGCAGAAGGTTTCGGTCAGCTCGACGATGGGCCCGGGCGTCACCGTCGACCAGTCGTCGCTGACCCTGAAGTAATTGTTTCAAGCGGTCACGGTACTTTCGGGTGCCGTGACCGTGACATTTGAAGGCATCGCAGGCAGCCCACCGCCTGCGGTAGCCGTCAAAGACCGCAGGCGCGGTCGTGGCAGGGCCGGCGACGGGCACGGAAGCTCGATATGGCAGGGAGTCGCCGCCGGAACAGTCATGAACGCTTAATCGATTCCCCGGAATCACCCTGCGTAGATGGTGCCCTTCTGGAGTTTTTCTGGTTCACGCACGTCTGGGTTTCCCAGGTTGGCCCACTCCAGGTCTAGAACGGCCCACCCCCCGGAACATCATCCTGGTGTTCCCGGCGTCCAGGACGGATGCCGCACAGGACCGCACACGGCAGGAGCCGTAAGCGGAGTTCAATTGGAGGAGTGCAATGGCTCTCAATCTGTCCCAGAAGCAAGAAGTAGTCGCCGAGCTGGCAGACGTCGCCGCCAAGGCCCACTCCTTGATCGCAGCCGAATACGCTGGCACCACGGTCGCCCAGATGACCGCGATGCGCAAGCAGGCTCGTGAAACCGGTGTTTTCTTGAAGGTTGTCAAGAACACCCTGGCTTCGCGCGCCGTTGAAGGCACCGAGTTCGCCGTGGCCCAGGACCAGATGGTTGGTCCGCTGCTGTACGCGTTCTCGCTCGAGGAGCCCGGCGCTGCCGGTCGCCTGATCAAGGAAGCCGCCAAGGGCAACGACAAGCTGAAGGCTAAGGTCGTCGCCATCGGTGGCGAAGTGTTCCCGGCAAGCCACGTCGACGTGCTGGCCTCGCTGCCGACCCGCGATCAGGCCCTGGCCATGCTGGCCCGCGTCCTGACCGAGCCGGTCACGATGTTCGCCCGCGCCATCAAGGCTGTTGGCGAGAAGCAGGGTGGTGGCGAAACCGCCGCTGCCGAGCCGGCCGCCGAGACCGCCTGAGTTTCGACTTACCGTGGTTCCTGACGGAACCTCAACCCAGAAAATCATCCAAAGGTATTAATCATGTCCCTTACCAACGAACAGATCGTCGACGCCATCGCCGAGAAGTCCCTGATGGAAGTGATGGAGCTGGTCAAGGCCATCGAAGAGAAGTTCGGCGTCTCCGCCGCTGCTCCGGTTGCCGTGGCTGCTGCCGCTGGCCCGGCCGCTGCTGTTGAAGAGCAGACCGAGTTCACCGTCACCCTGAAGTCGGCCGGCGAGAAGAAGGTCGAAGTCATCAAGGCCGTCCGCGCCATCACCGGCCTGGGCCTGAAGGAAGCGAAGGACCTGGCCGAAGCCGGTGGCGTCCTGAAGGAAGGCGCTTCGAAGGACGACGCCGAGAAGATGAAGAAGGACCTGGAAGCTGCTGGCGCGACTGTCGAAGTCAAGTAAGCACTTCCTTTGCATCGTCATCGATTCTCGGCGATGCAGCCAAGGCTGGGGGCGTAAGCCCCCGGCCTTTGGTCGTTGTTGCAGGCCCGCGTACTGCGCGGGTGGAATCAGGCGGTAGAAAGCCCAACACGGGCTGCGGTCAAATCCCGGCACGCCCGCGCATCGCGCGGCAGCAGGGAAGTAGATGCAGACGAGTTGGCAGTTGGAAGTAGCGGGAGAAGGCGTGCTGGTGCCGGCAATACCAGCGACTTCCAACTGACAATTTCAAAGTTCCCTTCAGGGTCGTGGACGCACGGCCCGCACAACAAGGTGGAAGACCTCATGACGTCCTATTCGTTCACCGAAAAGAAGCGTATCCGCAAGGATTTCGGCAAGCAGCGCTCGATTCTCGAAGTGCCGTTCCTGCTCGCGATCCAGGTGGATTCCTACCGTGATTTCCTGCAGGAGAACATCGATCCGGCCAAGCGTGCCGATCATGGCCTGCACGCCGCGCTGAAGTCGGTCTTCCCGATCGCCAGCTACAGCGGCAATGCCGCCCTGGAGTACGTCGGCTACAAGCTGGGCGAGCCGGTCTTCGACGAACGTGAATGCCGCCAGCGCGGCATGAGCTACGGCGCCCCGCTGCGCGTGACCGTGCGCCTGGTGATCTACGACCGCGAGTCGTCGACCAAGGCCATCAAGTACGTGAAGGAGCAGGAGGTCTATCTGGGCGAAATCCCGCTGATGACCGAGAACGGCACCTTCATCGTCAACGGCACCGAGCGCGTCATCGTCTCGCAGCTGCACCGCTCGCCGGGCGTGTTCTTCGACCACGACCGCGGCAAGACCCACAGCTCGGGCAAGCTGTTGTACAGCGCCCGCATCATCCCCTACCGCGGTTCCTGGCTGGACTTCGAGTTCGACCCGAAGGACGCGCTGTTCACCCGTATCGACCGCCGCCGCAAGCTGCCGGTGTCGATCCTGCTGCGCGCGCTAGGCTACAGCAACGAAGAGATGCTGGCCGAGTTCTTCGAGATCAACACCTTCCACATCAACCCGGATGAAGGCGTCCAGCTGGAGCTGGTGCCGGAGCGCCTGCGTGGCGAAACCCTGGGCTTCGACCTCGCCGACGGCGACAAGGTCATCGTGGAAGCCGGCAAGCGCATCACCGCGCGCCACATCAAGCAGCTGGAAGCCTCGGGCATTGCGGCCCTGGCCGTGCCGGACGACTACCTGGTCGGCCGCATCCTGTCGCACGACGTGGTTGATGCCTCGACCGGCGAACTGCTGGCCCAGGCCAATGACGAGATCAGCGAAGAGCAGCTGCAGAACTTCCGCAAGGCAGGCGTCGATGCGGTCGGTACCCTGTGGGTGAACGACCTGGATCGTGGTCCGTACCTGTCCAACACCCTGCGCATCGATCCGACCAAGACCCAGCTGGAAGCACTGGTCGAGATCTACCGCATGATGCGTCCGGGCGAGCCGCCGACCAAGGACGCCGCGCAGAACCTGTTCCACAACCTGTTCTTCACCTTCGAGCGCTACGACCTGTCCGCGGTCGGCCGCATGAAGTTCAACCGTCGCGTGGGCCGCAAGGAAACCACCGGCGAAGCCGTGCTGTACGACAGCAAGTACTTCGGTGAGCGCAACGACGAAGAGTCCAAGCGCCTGGTCGCTGCCCATGGCGACAGCTCCGACATCCTGGACGTGATCAAGGTCCTGACCGAGATCCGCAATGGTCGCGGCGTGGTCGACGACATCGATCACCTGGGCAACCGTCGCGTGCGTTCGGTCGGTGAAATGGCCGAGAACGTGTTCCGCGTCGGCCTGGTCCGCGTCGAGCGCGCGGTCAAGGAACGCCTGTCGATGGCCGAGTCCGAAGGCCTGACGCCGCAGGAACTGATCAACGCCAAGCCGGTCGCTGCCGCCATCAAGGAGTTCTTCGGCTCCTCGCAGCTGTCGCAGTTCATGGATCAGAACAACCCGCTGTCGGAAGTGACCCACAAGCGTCGCGTCTCGGCCCTGGGCCCGGGCGGCCTGACCCGTGAGCGCGCCGGCTTCGAAGTGCGCGACGTGCACCCGACCCACTACGGCCGCGTCTGCACCATCGAAACGCCGGAAGGCCCGAACATCGGTCTGATCAACTCGCTGGCCGTGTACGCCCGCACCAACCAGTACGGTTTCCTCGAGACCCCGTACCGCAAGGTCGTGGACGGCAAGGTCTCCGACGAGATCGAGTTCCTGTCGGCGATCGAGGAAAACGAGTACGTCATCGCCCAGGCCAACGCCCTGACCGATGCCAAGAGCATGCTGACCGAGCAGTTCGTGCCGTGCCGCTACCAGGGCGAGTCGCTGCTGAAGCCGCCGGCGGAGGTCCACTTCATGGACGTCTCGCCGATGCAGACCGTGTCGATCGCGGCCGCGCTGGTGCCGTTCCTGGAGCACGATGACGCCAACCGCGCACTGATGGGCGCGAACATGCAGCGTCAGGCCGTGCCGACCCTGCGTTCGCAGAAGCCGCTGGTCGGCACCGGCATTGAGCGCGCCGTGGCGCGTGACTCCGGTGTGACCGTGAACGCCCGTCGTGGCGGTGAGATCGTGCAGATCGACGCCGCCCGCATCGTGGTCAAGGTGGTCGAGGAAGAGATCGTCGGTGCCACCGACGCCGGCGTCGACATCTACAACCTGGTCAAGTACACCCGTTCCAACCAGAACACCTGCATCAACCAGCGTCCGCTGGTCCAGGTGGGTGACGTCATCGCCCGCGGCGACGTGCTGGCCGACGGTCCGTCCACCGACATCGGCGAACTGGCCCTGGGCCAGAACATGCTGATCGCGTTCATGCCGTGGAACGGCTACAACTTCGAAGACTCCATCCTGCTCTCCGAGCGCGTGGTGGAAGAGGATCGCTACACCACGATCCACATCGAAGAGCTGACCTGCGTCGCGCGCGACACCAAGCTGGGGCCGGAGGAAATCTCCGCCGACATCCCGAACGTTTCCGAGCAGGCGCTGAACCGCCTGGACGAGAGCGGCGTGGTGTACATCGGTGCGGAAGTCCGCGCCGGCGACATCCTGGTCGGCAAGGTCACGCCGAAGGGCGAGAGCCAGCTGACCCCGGAAGAGAAGCTGCTGCGCGCGATCTTCGGCGAGAAGGCTTCGGACGTTAAGGACAGCTCGCTGCGCGTTCCGCCGGGCATGGACGGCACCGTCATCGACGTGCAGGTCTTCACCCGCGACGGCATCGAGAAGGACAAGCGTGCGCGCCAGATCGAAGAGTCGGAAATCAAGCGCGTCAAGAAGGACTTCGACGACCAGTTCCGCATCCTGGAAGCCGCCATCTACATGCGTCTGCGTTCGCAGATCGTCGGCAAGGTGGTCAACGGCGGTGCCGGCCTGAAGAAGGGTGACGTCATCACCGACGCGTACCTGGACGGCCTGAAGAAGGCTGACTGGTTCGTGCTGCGCATGAAGGACGAGGACGCTTCGGAAGCCATCGAGCGCGCCCAGAAGCAGATCCAGGCGCACGAGAAGGAATTCGAGCGTCGCTTCGCCGACAAGCGCGGCAAGATCACCGCAGGCGACGACCTGGCTCCGGGCGTGCTGAAGATGGTCAAGGTGTTCCTGGCCGTGAAGCGCCGCATCCAGCCGGGCGACAAGATGGCGGGCCGCCACGGCAACAAGGGTGTGGTGTCCAACGTGGTGCCGGTCGAGGACATGCCGTACATGGCCTCGGGCGAAACCGTGGACATCGTGCTGAACCCGCTGGGCGTGCCGTCGCGTATGAACATCGGCCAGATCCTGGAAGTGCACCTGGGCTGGGCCGCCAAGGGCCTGGGCCGCAAGATCCAGGCGATGCTGGAAGCCCAGGCGGCCGTTGCCGACCTGCGCCGATTCCTGGACGACATCTACAACCACGATGACACCAACGTGGCCAACCGTGTCGACCTGTCGCAGTTCAGCGACGAGGAGCTGCTGCGCCTGGCCCGTAACCTCACCGACGGCGTGCCGATGGCCACCCCGGTGTTCGACGGTGCCACCGAAGCGGAAATCAAGCGCATGCTGGAACTGGCCGATCTGCCGAGCAGTGGCCAGACCCAGCTGTACGACGGCCGCACCGGTGAAGCGTTCGATCGCCACACCACCGTGGGTTACATGCACTACCTGAAGCTGAACCACCTGGTCGACGACAAGATGCACGCGCGTTCGACCGGTCCGTACTCGCTCGTCACCCAGCAGCCGCTGGGCGGCAAGGCGCAGTTCGGTGGCCAGCGCTTCGGTGAAATGGAAGTCTGGGCGCTGGAAGCCTACGGCGCGGCCTACACCCTGCAGGAAATGCTGACGGTGAAGTCCGATGACGTGCAGGGCCGCAACCAGATGTACAAGAACATCGTCGACGGTGAGCACGAGATGGTCGCGGGCATGCCGGAATCCTTCAACGTGCTCGTGAAGGAAATCCGCTCGCTGGCCATCAACATGGAACTGGAAGACAACTGATCCATGCCGGCGCGGCGGCTCCCTCCGCCGCGCCGCTGGCAGTGACCTGAAAGCCCATCGACACAGCATTCCTCCTTCTGGAGAACACCATGAAAGACCTGCTCAATCTCTTCAACCAGCAGCGCCAGACGCTGGACTTCGACGCGATCAAGATCGCGCTGGCTTCGCCGGACCTGATCCGCTCGTGGTCCTTCGGCGAAGTGAAGAAGCCGGAAACCATCAACTACCGTACCTTCAAGCCGGAACGCGACGGCCTGTTCTGCGCCGCCATCTTCGGCCCGGTCAAGGACTACGAGTGCCTGTGCGGCAAGTACAAGCGCATGAAGCACCGCGGCGTGGTCTGCGAGAAGTGCGGCACCGAAGTGACCCTGGCCAAGGTGCGCCGCGAGCGCATGGGCCACATCGACCTGGCCTCGCCGGTCGCGCACATCTGGTTCCTCAAGTCGCTGCCGTCGCGCATCGGCCTGATGCTGGACATGACCCTGCGCGACATCGAGCGCGTGCTGTACTTCGAAGCCTACGTGGTGACCGAGCCGGGCCTGACCGCCCTGGAGCGCCGCCAGCTGCTGACCGAAGAACAGTACCTGCAGGCCCGCCAGGAGCACGGTGACGATTTCGACGCCGCCATGGGCGCCGAGGCCGTGTACGAACTGCTGCGCACGATCGACCTGCAGTCGGAGATGACCCGCCTGCGCGAGGAGATCGCCGCGACCGGTTCGGAAACCAAGCTGAAGCGACTGACCAAGCGCATCAAGCTGATCGAAGCCTTCCTGGAGTCGGGCAACCGTCCGGAATGGATGGTGATGACCGTGCTGCCGGTGCTGCCGCCGGACCTGCGTCCGCTGGTGCCGCTGGACGGTGGCCGCTTCGCGACCTCCGACCTGAACGACCTGTACCGCCGCGTCATCAACCGCAACAACCGCCTGCGCCGCCTGCTCGAACTGAGCGCGCCGGACATCATCGTGCGCAATGAAAAGCGCATGCTGCAGGAATCGGTCGATGCGCTGCTGGACAACGGTCGCCGTGGCCGTGCCATCACCGGCACCAACAAGCGCCCGCTGAAGTCGCTGGCCGACATGATCAAGGGCAAGCAGGGTCGCTTCCGTCAGAACCTGCTGGGCAAGCGCGTGGACTACTCGGGCCGTTCGGTCATCGTGGTCGGTCCTTACCTGCGCCTGCACCAGTGCGGCCTGCCGAAGAAGATGGCGCTGGAACTGTTCAAGCCGTTCGTGTTCGCCAAGCTGCAGCGTCGTGGCCTGGCCACCACCATCAAGGCCGCCAAGAAGCTGGTCGAGCGCGAAGAGGCCGAAGTCTGGGACATCCTGGAAGAGGTCATCCGCGAGCATCCGGTGATGCTGAACCGCGCGCCGACCCTGCACCGTCTGGGCATCCAGGCGTTCGAGCCGGTGCTGATCGAAGGCAAGGCCATCCAGCTGCATCCGCTGGTCTGCACCGCGTTCAACGCCGACTTCGACGGTGACCAGATGGCCGTCCACGTGCCGCTCTCGCTGGAAGCCCAGCTGGAGGCGCGTGCGCTGATGATGTCGACCAACAACATCCTGTCGCCGGCCAACGGCGAGCCGATCATCGTGCCGTCGCAGGACGTCGTGCTGGGTCTGTACTACATGACCCGCTCGCTGGAAAACAAGAAGGGCGAGGGCATGGCCTTCGCCAACATCGCCGAAGTCAAGCGCGCCTACGACAACCGCGTGGTGGAACTGCACGCCAAGGTCAAGGTCCGCATCACCGAGGTGGTGACCGACGAGGAAGGCAACAAGCAGAACAAGACCTCGATCGTGGATACCACGATCGGTCGCGCCCTGCTGGCTGAAATCCTGCCGGAAGGCCTGCCGTTCGCGCTGGCCAACACCGAGCTGACCAAGAAGAACATCTCGCGCCTGATCAACTCCAGCTACCGTCAGCTGGGTCTGAAGGACACGGTCGTGTTCGCCGACAAGCTGATGTACACCGGCTTCGCCTACGCAACCCGCGCCGGCGTGTCGATCGGTATCGACGACATGCTGATCCCGGACGAAAAGCGCGGCATCCTCACCGAGGCCGAAGCCGAAGTGCTGGAAATCCAGGAGCAGTACCAGTCGGGTCTGGTCACCGCTGGCGAGCGCTACAACAAGGTGGTCGACATCTGGTCGCGCACCAACGAGCGCATCGCCAAGGCGATGATGGACACCATCGGTACCGAGAAGGTCGTCAATGCCAAGGGTGAGACCATCGATCAGAAGTCGATGAACTCGCTGTACATCATGGCCGACTCCGGTGCACGAGGCAGCCAGGCGCAGATCCGTCAGCTGGCCGGCATGCGCGGCCTGATGGCCCGCCCGGACGGCTCGATCATCGAGACGCCCATCAAGGCGAACTTCCGCGAAGGCCTGAACGTGCAGGAGTACTTCAACTCCACCCACGGTGCCCGTAAGGGTCTGGCCGATACCGCGCTGAAGACCGCGAACTCGGGTTACCTGACCCGTCGACTGGTCGACGTGGCGCAGGACGTGGTGATCACCGAGGTGGATTGCGGTACCACCGAAGGCCTGATCATGACCCCGATCGTGGAAGGCGGTGACGTGGTCGAGCCGCTGAAGGACCGCGTGCTGGGTCGCGTGGTTGCCGAGGACGTGTTCCTGCCGGGCAACGACGAAGATCCGATCGTCACCCGCAACACCCTGCTGGACGAGCAGTGGGTCGCCAAGCTGGAAGATGCCGGCGTGCAGAGCATCAAGGTGCGTTCGACGATTTCGTGCGAATCGGCCTTCGGTGTCTGCGCTCGCTGCTACGGCCGCGATCTGGCCCGTGGCCATCTGGTCAACATCGGTGAAGCGGTCGGCGTCATCGCCGCCCAGTCCATCGGTGAGCCGGGTACCCAGCTGACCATGCGTACCTTCCACATCGGTGGTGCGGCGTCGCGAGCTGCTGCGGTCGACAACATCACCGTCAAGACCACCGGCTCGGTCAAGTTCAGCAACCTCAAGTCGGTCGAGCATGCCAACGGCTCGCTGGTGGCAGTGTCGCGCTCGGGCGAAATCTCGGTGCTCGATGCCCACGGCCGTGAGCGTGAGCGCTACAAGCTGCCGTACGGTGCGACCATCACGTCCAAGGACGGCGATGCGATCAAGGCTGGCCAGACCGTGGCCAACTGGGATCCGCATAACCACCCGATCGTGTCGGAAGTGGCCGGCTTCATCCGCTTCATCGACTTCGTCGACGGCATCACCGTCATCGAGAAGACCGACGAGCTGACCGGCCTGGCCTCGCGCGAAATCACCGATCCGAAGCGTCGTGGTACCCAGGCCAAGGACCTGCGCCCGATCGTGCGCATCGTCGACGCCAAGGGCAACGACCTGTCGATCCCGGGCACCGATCTGCCGGCGCAGTACCTGCTGCCGCCGCGCTCGATCGTCAACCTGCAGGATGGCGCCCCGGTGGGCGTGGGTGACGTCGTCGCCAAGATCCCGCAGGAAGCCTCGAAGACCCGCGACATCACCGGTGGTCTGCCGCGCGTGGCCGACCTCTTCGAAGCGCGCAAGCCGAAGGATCCGGCGGTGCTGGCCGAGCGTTCGGGCATCATCAGCTTCGGCAAGGACACCAAGGGCAAGCAGCGCCTGATCATCAAGGACACCGATGGTTCGGAGCACGAAGAGCTGATTCCGAAGTACCGCCAGGTCATCGTGTTCGAAGGCGAGCATGTCACCAAGGGTGAAACCATCGTTGACGGCGAGCCGAGCCCGCAGGACATCCTGCGCCTGCTGGGTGTCGAACCGCTGGCGGCCTACCTGGTCAAGGAAATCCAGGACGTGTACCGCCTGCAGGGCGTGAAGATCAACGACAAGCACATCGAGGTGATCACCCGCCAGATGCTGCGCAAGGTCGAGATCACCGATCAGGGCAGCAGCAAGTTCCTGAACGGCGAGCAGGTCGAACGCCAGCGCGTTATCGAGGAGAATGCCCGCCTGTCGACCCGCAACGAGCTGCCGGCGCGGTTCGATCCGGTCCTGCTGGGCATCACCAAGGCCTCGCTGGCCACCGAGTCGTTCATCTCGGCGGCGTCGTTCCAGGAGACCACCCGCGTGCTGACCGAAGCGGCCGTGCGCGGCACCTCGGACAACCTGCGTGGCCTGAAGGAAAACGTCATCGTCGGCCGTCTGATTCCGGCCGGTACCGGTCTGGCGTACCACAGCCAGCGCCGTCGTGGCGCGTCCGGCCTCACCGAGTCGGAGATGCAGACCCTGGCCGGCACCCCGGCGGCGGTCGAGGCTCCGGCAGTGGAAGCCGAGACCGAACAGGCTGCGGGCGAGGAATGAGGTGACCGGTCCGGCCGCAAGGCCGGACCCACCTTTGCGGTAACGCCCGGGGACATGCCCGGGCGGGCTTGAAGGGCAGGGCGGCGCAGGCCGTCCGACCTGGCTGTAGCGGCAGGCGGCTCCATCCGTGGAGGGCCGGTCGAACCTGAACGGGGTACATGGAGGCCCCCCAGTAACGTTCCGGGATCAGGGACGGGCTTGACAGGACGCGTTTGACGTCGTTCCTGGCAGGTTGCTACAATCGTCTGTCTCAGCAGGCCAGAATTTTGGCCTGCTTTAACATTTCCGCATCTCTGGCCGGATTTTCCGGCCACCAATCAGAAGAACCTACTGATGGCGACGATCAACCAGCTGGTCCGCAAGCCGCGGCAAGCGACCACCTACAAGAGTGCCTCGCCGGCGCTCGACAAGTGCCCGCAGCGCCGTGGCGTCTGCACCCGTGTCTACACCACCACTCCGAAGAAGCCGAACTCGGCCCTTCGCAAGGTTGCCAAGGTCCGCCTGACCAACCAGGAAGAAGTGATTTCCTACATCGGTGGTGAAGGCCACAACCTGCAGGAGCACTCCGTGGTCCTGATCCGCGGCGGTCGCGTCAAGGACCTGCCGGGTGTGCGTTACCACACCGTTCGTGGCTCGCTCGACGCCGCCGGCGTTGCCAAGCGTCGCCAGGCCCGTTCCAAGTACGGCGCCAAGCGTCCGAAGGCCTAAGGAGAGAGCACTATGTCGCGTAAGGGTAATACTCCGCAGCGTTCCGTCCTGCCCGATCCGAAGCACGGAAGCGAAACCATCGCCCGCTTCATCAACATGGTCATGCAGAGCGGCAAGAAGTCCGTCGCCGAAAAGATCGTGTACGGCGCCATGGACGTGATCACCGAGAAGAACAGCAGCGCCAACGCCATCGAGCTGGTGCAGAAGGCGCTGGACAACGTCGCTCCGGCGGTCGAAGTCAAGTCGCGTCGCGTCGGCGGTGCCACCTACCAGGTGCCGGTCGAAGTGCGTGCCTCGCGCAAGATGGCTCTGGCCATGCGCTGGCTGATCGACTCCGCGCGCAAGCGTGGTGAGAACACCATGCCGAAGAAGCTGGCTGCTGAACTGATCGACGCCTCGGAAAACCGTGGTGGCGCCATCAAGAAGCGCGAAGAAACCCACCGCATGGCCGAAGCCAACAAGGCATTCGCCCACTACCGCTGGTGAGTTTGACGGCCTTGCAAAACAGGCAGGGCAGCACCACCTAGGTGCTGCCTCGCGGTCCCAGAAGGACTGCGCCAACCCGAAGGCCGCCGAAAGGCGGCGTTCGGCCATCCGAAATCCAAGAAATCTGAGAGGCTCCCCGTGGCCCGTTCCACTCCCATCGAGCGTTACCGTAACTTCGGCATCATGGCTCACATCGATGCCGGCAAGACCACCACGTCCGAGCGCATCCTGTTCTACACCGGCAAGAGCCACAAGATCGGTGAAGTGCATGACGGCGCCGCCACCATGGACTGGATGGAGCAGGAGCAGGAGCGTGGCATCACGATCCAGTCCGCTGCCACCACCGCGTTCTGGAAGGGCATGGACAAGTCCCTGCCGGAGCATCGCTTCAACATCATCGACACCCCCGGGCACGTCGACTTCACCATCGAAGTGGAGCGCTCGCTGCGCGTGCTCGACGGTGCGGTGTTCGTGCTGTGTGCCGTCGGTGGCGTGCAGCCGCAGTCGGAAACCGTGTGGCGCCAGGCCAACAAGTACCACGTGCCGCGCATCGCGTTCGTCAACAAGATGGACCGCACCGGTGCCAACTTCCAGAAGGTCGTCGGCCAGCTGAAGGCCAAGCTGGGCGCGGTTGCCGTGCCGATGCAGCTGCCGATCGGCGCTGAAGACAACTTCAAGGGCGTCGTCGACCTGCTGAAGATGAAGGCTATCCACTGGGATGAAGCCTCGCAGGGCATGAAGTTCGAGTACAGCGACATCCCGGCTGAACTGCAGGCGGCTGCTGAAGAAGCCCGCCAGTTCATGGTCGAGACCGCTGCCGAAGCCAGCGAAGAGCTGATGGAGAAGTACCTGGGCGGCGAAGAGCTGGCCGAGGCTGAAATCATCAACGCGCTGCGTACCCGCACCCTGGCCACCGAGATCGTGCCGATGTACTGCGGCTCGGCGTTCAAGAACAAGGGCGTGCAGGCCATGCTGGACGGCGTGATCCAGCTGCTGCCGTCGCCGGTCGATGTGCCGGACGTGAAGGGCGTGGACGTCGACGACGATACCGTCGAGATGACCCGCAAGTCGGACGACAAGGCGCCGTTCTCGTCGCTGGCCTTCAAGATCATCACCGACCCGTTCGTCGGCGCGCTGACCTTCTTCCGCGTCTACTCGGGCACGCTGAACGGTGGTGACACCGTGCTGAACTCGGTGAAGGGCAAGAAGGAGCGCATCGGCCGCATCCTGCAGATGCACTCGAACAACCGCGAGGAAATCAAGGAAGTTCTGGCGGGTGACATCGCTGCGGCCGTGGGCCTGAAGGACACCACCACCGGTGACACCCTGTGCGCCGTGGACGCCCCGATCATCCTGGAGCGCATGACGTTCCCGGAGCCGGTGATCTCGATGGCCGTCGAGCCGAAGACCAAGTCGGACCAGGAAAAGATGGGTCTGGCCCTGGGTCGTCTGGCGCAGGAAGATCCGTCGTTCCGCGTCAAGACCGACGAAGAATCCGGCCAGACCATCATCTCCGGCATGGGCGAGCTGCACCTGGACATCATCGTCGACCGCCTGAAGCGCGAGTTCAACGTTGAAGCCAACGTCGGTGCGCCGCAGGTGGCCTACCGCGAAACGATCACCCTGGCCGACGTCAAGTCGGACTACAAGCACGCCAAGCAGTCCGGTGGTAAGGGTCAGTACGGTCACGTCGTGATCGAGCTGTCGCCGATCACCGCTGAAGACCGTGCCGATCCGAAGCTGGCTCCGGCCATCAAGGACGACTTCCTGTTCATCAACGACATCACCGGCGGCGTGATCCCGAAGGAATTCATTCCGTCGGTCGAGAAGGGCCTGCGCGAAACCATCACCAGCGGCCCGCTGGCTGGCTTCCCGGTCGTGGACGTCAAGGTGAAGCTGGTGTTCGGTTCGTACCACGACGTCGACTCCTCGGAAATGGCGTTCAAGCTGGCTTCGTCGATGGCCTTCAAGCAGGGCTTCGCCAAGGCCAAGCCGGTGCTGCTGGAGCCGATCATGAAGGTCGAGATCGTGACCCCGGAGGATTACCAGGGTGACGTGATGGGCGACGTCAGCCGTCGTCGCGGCGTGCTGCAGGGTTCCGACACCACCGGTGACGGTTCGGCCAGCATCATCAACGCGATGATCCCGCTGGGTGAAATGTTCGGCTACGCCACTGCGCTGCGTTCGCAGACCCAGGGCCGCGCCACCTTCACCATGGAATTCGATCACTACGAGCCGGCTCCGACCAACATCGCCGAAGCCGTCATGAAGAAGGGCTGAGCCTCGCTCAGCCTCTCTTGAAACCACTTACGAACAATCAAGGTATATAACAATGGCAAAGGGTAAGTTCGAGCGCACCAAGCCGCACGTCAACGTCGGCACCATCGGTCACGTCGACCACGGCAAGACCACGCTGACCGCCGCGCTGACCAAGATCGGCGCCGAGCGCTTCGGTGGCGAGTTCAAGGCGTATGACGCCATCGACGCCGCACCGGAAGAAAAGGCTCGTGGCATCACGATCTCGACCGCGCACGTCGAATACGAATCCCCGACCCGTCACTACGCCCACGTTGACTGCCCGGGCCACGCTGACTACGTCAAGAACATGATCACCGGTGCTGCCCAGATGGACGGCGCGATCCTGGTGTGCTCGGCCGCTGACGGCCCGATGCCGCAGACCCGCGAGCACATCCTGCTGTCGCGTCAGGTCGGCGTGCCGTACATCGTGGTGTTCCTGAACAAGGCTGACATGGTCGACGACGCCGAGCTGCTCGAGCTGGTCGAAATGGAAGTGCGCGAACTGCTGAGCAAGTACGAGTTCCCGGGCGACGACACCCCGATCATCTCGGGTTCGGCCCGCCTGGCGCTGGAAGGCGACCAGAGCGAGATCGGCGTGCCGGCGATCCTGAAGCTGGTCGACGCGCTGGACACCTGGATTCCGGAGCCGGAGCGTGCGATCGACAAGCCGTTCCTGATGCCGGTGGAAGACGTGTTCTCGATCTCGGGCCGCGGCACCGTGGTGACCGGTCGTATCGAGCGCGGCGTGATCAAGGTCGGTGACGAAATCGAAATCGTCGGTATCCGTCCGACCCAGAAGACCACCGTGACCGGCGTGGAAATGTTCCGCAAGCTGCTGGACCAGGGCCAGGCAGGCGACAACGCCGGTCTGCTGCTGCGCGGCACCAAGCGTGACGACGTCGAGCGCGGCCAGGTTCTGGCCAAGCCGGGTTCGATCACCCCGCACACCGAGTTCGAAGGCGAAGTGTACGTGCTGTCGAAGGACGAGGGCGGCCGTCACACCCCGTTCTTCAACGGCTACCGCCCGCAGTTCTACTTCCGCACCACCGACATCACCGGCGCTGCCAAGCTGCCGGAAGGCGTGGAAATGGTGATGCCGGGTGACAACGTCAAGATGACCGTGACCCTGATCAACCCGGTCGCGATGGACGAAGGCCTGCGCTTCGCCATCCGCGAAGGTGGCCGCACCGTCGGCGCCGGCGTGGTCTCGAAGATCATCAAGTAATCTGTTAGACTCTGCGCCCCGATGTTGCCTGGGTAGGGCATCGGGGCGTATCAAAATGGGAAAGCAGGCACAGGATGTGCCTTGTGTTCCCCGGACCAGGAAGGGTCAAGGCCATTCAGGCGGCGTCAACAGGAGACTGTTGACAGCTGCCTGGCGTGCCATTATGCTTCTACGTCTGGGCAGGCCGGGAAACTGGTCTGCCTACGTTTTTGAGGTCTACGGATTGACCTTGTCGGCCTGCAGGAGTGCGGGCCGTCCGTATGCAGGAATTTCATGGGGCAAAGCAACCCAGAGGCTTTGTCTGTCGCTCTTTTAACGAAGGAACCTACCGCCATGGCGGACCAAAAGATCCGGATCCGGCTGAAAGCGTTCGATCATCGTCTGATCGACCGTTCGGCCAGCGAGATCGTTGAAACGGCAAAGCGGACCGGCGCGCAAGTGCGTGGCCCGATCCCGCTGCCGACCAAGATCGAGCGTTACACCGTTCTCGTTTCCCCGCACGTCGACAAGGACGCGCGTGACCAGTACGAGACCCGCACGCACAAGCGCGTGCTCGATATCGTTGACCCGAATGACAAGACCGTGGACGCGCTGATGAAGCTCGAACTGGCTGCCGGCGTCGACGTTCAGATCAAGCTGACCTGAGGACTACGACCATGACGAAGAAGTATTCGTTGGGCTTCGTGGGCCGCAAGGCCGGCATGAGCCGCGTGTTCACCGAAGATGGTCGTTCCATCCCGGTGACCCTGATCGAAGCCACCCCGAACCGCATCGCGCAGATCAAGACCGTCGAAACCGACGGCTACAGCGCCGTGCAGGTGACCGTCGGCGCGCGTCGCGCTGCCCTGGTCAACAAGCCGGAAGCCGGCCACTTCGCCAAGGCGAAGGTGGAAGCGGGTCGTGGCCTGTGGGAATTCCGCGTTGAAGACGCGCAGCTCGGCGATTTCGCCGTCGGCGGCGAAGTCAAGGCGGACATCTTCGAAGTCGGCCAGATCGTCGACGTCCAGGGTGTCACCAAGGGTAAGGGTTTCCAGGGCACCATCAAGCGCCACAACTTCCGTATGGGCGATGCAACCCACGGTAACTCGCTGTCGCATCGCGCGCCGGGTTCGCTGGGTCAGCGCCAGACCCCGGGTCGCGTTTTCCCGGGCAAGAAGATGTCGGGCCACATGGGCGCGGTGCAGCAGAGCACCCAGAACCTGGAAGTGGTCAAGGTCGACGTCGAGCGCGGTCTGATTGCGGTTCGCGGCGCCGTTCCTGGCGCGGCGGGTGGCGATGTGATCGTCCGTCCGGCGAGCAAGGCATAAGGAGAGATGACGATGGAACTCGTTATCACGGGTAGCAACAACAAGGTCTCGGTCTCCGACGCCGTGTTCGGTCGCGATTTCAGCGAAGATCTGGTCCACCAGGTCGTCGTTGCTTACCGCAACGCCGGTCGCGCCGGCACCAAGGCACAGAAGACTCGCTCCGAAGTGGCTGGTACCACCAAGAAGTCGAAGAAGCAGAAGGGCGGCGGCGCGCGTCATGGCGCACTGACGGCTCCGATCTTCGTCGGCGGCGGTGTCACCTTCGCGGCCAAGCCGCGCAGCTTCGAGCAGAAGGTCAATCGTAAGCAGTACCGTGCCGCCATGTGCGCGATCCTGTCCGAGCTGAACCGTCAGGGCCGTCTGACCATCGTGGAGGCCTTCGATGTCGAAGCGACCAGCACGAAGGGTCTGATCGCCAAGCTGGCCGGCCTGGAAGTGGGCAAGCGCCCGCTGATCGTCACCGAGGAAGCCTCCGAGCACCTGTACCTGTCCGCCCGCAATCTGCCGTACGTGCAGGTGCGTGACGTGCAGGGCCTGGACCCGGTGTCGCTGGTCGGTGCCGACACGGTCGTCATCACCGCTGACGCGGTCAAGAAGGTCGAGGAGTGGCTGGCATGAACAGCAACGAAAAAATCTTCAGCGTGCTGCGTGCCCCGCGTGTCTCCGAAAAGACCGCGCGCCTGCAGGAACTCTCCAACCAGTATGTCTTCGAAGTTTCGAACGAAGCCACCAAGGCCGATGTAAAGGCCGCGGTTGAGCAGCTGTTCGACGTCAAGGTCGAAGCCGTCAACGTGGTCAACGTCAAGGGCAAGAACAAGTCCTTCCGTAACCGTGCTGGCCGCCGCGGCGATTGGCGCAAGGCGTACGTTCGCCTGGCCGATGGCCAGTCGATCGATGTAACGGCCAAGGCCTGAGGTACATCCCATGCCATTGATGAAATTCAAGCCCACTTCCCCCGGCCGCCGTTCGGCCGTGCGCGTGGTTACGCCCGACCTGCACAAGGGTGCTCCGCACGCTGCGCTGGTCGAGTCGCAGAGCCGCTCGGGTGGTCGTAACCACCACGGCCGCATCACCACCCGTCACGTCGGTGGTGGCCACAAGCAGCACTACCGCATCATCGACTTCAAGCGCAACAAGCTGGGCATCCCGGCGCGCGTGGAACGCATCGAATACGATCCGAACCGCACCGCCCATATCGCCCTGCTGTGCTACGTCGACGGCGAGCGTCGCTACATCATCGCCCCGAAGGGCCTGAAGGCCGGTGATCAGGTGATCGCTGGTTCGGATGCCCCGATCAAGGCGGGCAACACCCTGCCGCTGCGCAACATCCCGGTCGGTACCACCATCCACTGCATCGAGCTGAAGCCGGGCAAGGGCGCTCAGATCGCCCGCGCTGCAGGTGCTGCCGTGCAGCTGGTCGCCCGCGAAGGCATCTACGCCACCCTGCGCCTGCGCTCGGGTGAAATGCGTAAGGTTCCGGTCGAGTGCTGCGCCACCATCGGCGAAGTCGGCAACGACGAGCACAGCCTGGAAAAGCTGGGCAAGGCCGGTGCCAAGCGCTGGCGCGGCGTCCGCCCGACCGTTCGTGGTGCTGCCATGAACCCGGTTGACCACCCGCACGGTGGTGGTGAGGCCAAGGCCGGCCAGGGTAACCCGCATCCGGTCACCCCGTGGGGTGTCCCGACCAAGGGTTACAAGACGCGCCATAACAAGCGCACTCAGCAGTTCATCGTCCGCGATCGTAGGGGCTAATCGACCATGGCACGTTCACTCAAGAAGGGCCCGTTCGTCGATCACCACCTCGTCAAGAAGGTGGAGGCCGCTGCGGGCAGCAAGAAGCCGATCAAGACCTGGTCGCGCCGTTCGATGATCCTGCCTGACATGGTAGGCATCACCATTGCCGTGCATAACGGCAAGAACCACATCCCGGTTCTCGTCAACGAGAACATGGTCGGCCACAAGCTCGGCGAATTTGCCATCACCCGGACCTTCAAGGGTCACGGTGGTGACAAGAAGTCGGGCAAGTAAGGAGAGATGACAATGGAAGCGAAAGCCATCCTGCGCACTGCGCGCATCTCCCCGCAGAAGGCTCGCCTGGTCGCTGACCAGGTGCGCGGTCTGCCGGCCGAACGTGCGGTCAATCTGCTGAAGTTCTCGGACAAGAAGGCTGCCCACCTGATCAAGAAGGTGGTGGAGTCGGCTATTGCCAACGCCGAGAACAACCAGGGCGCCGACGTCGACGAGCTGAAGGTTCAGACCATCATGGTTGATGAAGGTCCGACCCTGAAGCGTTTCATGGCGCGGGCGAAAGGCCGCGGTACCCGCATCCTCAAGCGCACCAGCCACATCACTGTGGTTGTGGGCGCCGGCAAGTAAGCGGATAAGGAAAAGACCATGGGTCATAAAGTTCATCCGATTGGTATCCGTCTCGGTATTTCCAAGGACTGGAACTCCAAGTGGTACGCCAACAAGGCCGAGTTCGCTGGTTACCTGGCAGCCGACCTGAAAGTTCGCGAAATGCTGCGCAAGAAGCTGGCTCAGGCCGGCATCAGCAAGATCCTGATCGAGCGTCCGGCCAAGACCGCGCGCGTGACGATCCACACCGCCCGTCCGGGCGTGGTGATCGGCAAGCGTGGTGAGGACATCGAGAAGCTGCGCAAGGAAGTGAGCGAGATGATGGGCGTTCCGGCGCACATCAACGTCACCGAAGTGCGCAAGCCGGAACTGGACGCGCAGCTCGTTGCCGAGTCGATCGCCCAGCAGCTGGAGCGTCGCATCATGTTCCGCCGCGCAATGAAGCGCTCGGTGGGCAACGCGATGCGCCTGGGTGCCCTGGGCATCAAGGTCAACGTGGGTGGCCGCCTCAACGGTGCTGAAATCGCCCGTTCGGAGTGGTACCGCGAAGGCCGCGTGCCGCTGCACACCCTGCGTGCCGACATCGACTATGGCTTCGCTGAAGCCAAGACGACCTACGGCATCATCGGCATCAAGGTCTGGATCTACAAGGGCGAGGTCTTCGATTTCTCCCAGGTTGGCCAGGAAAAGCAGGACGACACCCCGTCGCGCAACGATCGTCACGATCGCGGCGACCGTGGTGACCGTCAGCGCCCGGCCCGTGAAGCGAGGTAACGACAATGTTGCAACCCAAGCGAACCAAGTACCGCAAGGTACACAAGGGCCGTAACGAAGGCCTGAGCTGGAGCGCCAACGCTGTCAGCTTCGGCGAATACGGCCTGAAGGCAACCGCACACGGTCAGCTGACCGCGCGTCAGATCGAAGCGGCTCGCCGCTCGATCAGCCGCTACGTCAAGCGCGGCGGCAAGATGTGGATCCGCGTGTTCCCCGACAAGCCCATCACCAAGAAGCCCATCGAAGTTCGAATGGGTTCGGGTAAGGGTAACGTGGAATACTGGGTGGCCCAGATCCAGCCCGGCCGCATGATCTATGAAATCGAGGGTGTTTCCGAGGAAGTGGCTCGCGAGGCGTTCCGCCTGGCCGCCGCCAAGCTCTCGGTCACCACCACTTTCGTGACCCGTACGGTGCGCTGATGGATATCAAAACTCTCCGTGAAAAGTCGGCTGACGAACTCAAGGCCCACCTGATCGACCTGCGTAAGGAACAGTTCTCTGTCCGTATGCAGCAGGTCACCGGCCAGCTGCCGAAGACCCACGACATCCGCCGGGTCCGTCGCGAGATTGCTCGCGTCAAGACCCTGCTCGGCAGCACGAAGTAAGGATGGCCGCTATGAGCGACAATACTGAAAACAAGACGCTGCGCACGGTCGAAGGCCGTGTCGTCAGCAACAAGATGGACAAGACGGTTACCGTCCTGGTTGAGCGTCAGGTCAAGCACGCACTGTACGGCAAGTACATCAAGCGCTCGACGAAGCTGCACGCCCACGATGCCGACAACGCCTGCAAGGAAGGCGATGTCGTCCGCGTGACCGAGATTGCTCCGATGTCCAAGACCAAGAACTGGCGCGTGGTGGAAGTCATCACGCGTGCGGCTGAATAAGGAGTCTGAATCATGATCCAGATGCAGAGCTACCTTGACGTCGCGGACAATTCGGGTGCCAAGCAGGTGATGTGCTTCAAGGTGCTGGGTGGTTCCAAGCGCCGTTACGCCGGCATCGGCGACATCATCAAGGTCACCGTGAAGGATGCGATTCCGCGCGGCAAGGTCAAGAAGGGTGAAGTGTATGACGCCGTCGTGGTGCGTACCCGCAAGGGTGTGCGTCGCGCCGACGGCTCGCTGATCCGCTTCGACGGCAACGCTGCCGTCCTGCTGAACAACAAGCAGGAGCCGATCGGTACCCGTATCTTCGGGCCGGTGACCCGTGAACTTCGTTCGGAGAAGTTCATGAAGATCGTCTCGCTCGCTCCCGAAGTGCTGTGAGCGACAGGAGATAATCATGGCTAACCGTATCAAGAAGGGCGACCAGGTCGTCGTCAACACCGGCAAGGACAAGGGCAAGCAGGGCGAAGTCGTCCGCGTCGACGGCGACCGTGTGGTCGTCGCCAACGTGAACATCGTCAAGCGCCACACCAAGCCGAACCCGCAGGCAGGCGTTGCCGGCGGCGTGGTCGAGCGTGAAGCTTCGATCCATATCTCCAACGTGAATGTGCTGAACCCGGCTTCGGGCAAGGGCGAACGCGTTGGCTTCAAGGTGCTGGAGGATGGACGCAAACTGCGTGTGTTCCGCTCCAGCGGTGAGGCGCTCGACGCCTGAGGAATGAGAAGATGACTTCCCGTCTCGAAAAGTTCTACAAGGACGAAGTGGTGCCGGCGCTGATGAAGCAGTTCGGCTACACCAATCCGATGGAAGTGCCGAAGCTCGTCAAGGTCACCCTGAACATGGGTGTCGGCGAAGCGGCCACCAACAAGAAGATCCTGGAAAACGCCGTCGGCGACATGACCAAGATTTCCGGCCAGAAGCCGGTTGTCACCAAGTCGCGTATTTCGGTTGCGTCGTTCAAGATCCGCGATGGTTGGCCGATCGGCTGCAAGACCACGCTGCGTCGCCACAAGATGTACGAGTTCCTGGATCGCCTGATCAACATCTCGCTGCCGCGCGTGCGCGACTTCCGTGGTGTCTCCGGTCGTTCCTTCGACGGTCGCGGCAACTTCAACATGGGTGTGAAGGAACAGATCATCTTCCCGGAAATCGACTTCGACGCTGTCGACGCGATCCGCGGCATGGATATCGCCATCACCACCACTGCGAAGACCGACGCGGAAGCGAAGGCGCTGCTGGCAGCGTTCAAGTTCCCGTTCCGTAACTGATCCGTCGAGGAAACCGAAATGGCAAAGACCTCCATGGTCAACCGCGACATCAAGCGGGAAAAGCTGGCCAAGAAGTACGCTGAGAAGCGTGCTGCTCTGAAGAAGATCGTGTCCTCGGTGGACGCGAGCTACGACGAGAAGATCGAAGCTGCTGCCAAGCTGGCCAAGCTGCCGCGCGATTCGTCGCCGAGCCGCCAGCGCAACCGCTGCGAACTGTCCGGCCGTCCGCGTGGCGTCTACAGCAAGTTCGGCCTGGGCCGCAACAAGCTGCGTGAAGCCACCATGCGTGGCGACGTCCCGGGTCTGCGCAAGGCCAGCTGGTAATCCCAGCCGGTCCTGCGATCAGGCGCCCCTCCGGGGGTTCCTGAACCGGGGAGGGGAGGCATTCAGCCTCCCTTTCGCAAAAAACCCGAAGAGCCCGACGCAAGTCGGGCTCTTTTGGCGTATACTCCCGCGTCTTGCCCTGTGCAGACGGGGTTGTAGGGCGGGCCACAGGTCCGCTGCATCAAGGGACCTGGCCCGTTTCCAGGAGACAACAGATTTTCGCGAAAGCGGATATCGGTGCACTCAAAGGTACTCATATGAGCATGACTGATCCCATCGCCGACCTGCTGGTCCGCATCAAGAATGCGGCCGCGGTTGGCAAGCAGACGGTGAAAGCCCCGTCGTCCAAGATCAAGGTTGCGATCGCCCAGGTCCTGAAGGACGAGGGTTACATCACCGACCTGCGCGTTACCCAGCTGGAGAACAACAAGGCCGAGCTGGAAATCGTGCTGAAGTATTTCGAAGGCAAGCCGGTCATCGCGACCCTGAAGCGCTTCTCGCGTTCGGGCCTGCGCCAGTACCGCGGCAAGAGCGAGCTGCCGAAGGTCATGAACGGCCTGGGCATCTCCATCATTTCCACCTCCAAGGGCATCATGACTGATGCGCAGGCGCGCCAGCTGGGCGTCGGCGGCGAAGTCCTGTGCTTCGTGGCCTAAGGCGAAAGGAGTAGAACTATGTCCCGCGTAGCCAAGAAGCCGATCGACCTGGGTAAGGTTGAACTGAACGTCCAGTCGGAAAGCGTCACCGCCAAGGGCCCGAAGGGCACCCTGTCGCTGGCCAAGCCGGCCGGTATTGCCATCAACGTCGATAACGGCGTTGCCACCCTGAGCACCGAGAACGTCGAACTGGTCGCACTGACCGGTACCGTGCGTGCGATCCTGGCCAACATGGTCAAGGGCGTGTCCGAAGGCTTCGAGCGCAAGCTGGAGCTGGTCGGCGTGGGTTACCGCGCTGCCATGCAGGGCAAGGACCTGAGCCTGTCGCTGGGCTTCTCGCACCCGGTCGTGTTCGTGGCGCCGGAAGGCATCACGCTGTCCACCCCGACCCAGACCGAGATCCTGGTCCAGGGCGCGGACAAGCAGGCCGTCGGTGAAGTTGCCGCCAAGATCCGTGCGTTCCGCAAGCCGGAGCCGTACAAGGGCAAGGGCGTGAAGTACTCCGACGAAGTCATCATCCGTAAGGAAGCCAAGAAGGCCTAATAGGCGCTTCCGCTTTCATAGGAAAAACATCATGAACAAGAACATCGCCCGCCTGCGTCGCGCCAAGTCGACCCGCGCCCACATCCGTGAGCTCGGCGTCGCCCGCCTGTCGGTGCTGCGCACCGGCCAGCACCTGTATGCCCAGGTCTTCACCGCCGACGGTTCCAAGGTGCTGGCTGCCGCCAACACCACCCAGACCGACGTCAAGGAAGGCCTGAAGAGCGGCAAGAATGTCGATGCCGCCGCCAAGGTTGGCCGCATCGTCGCTGAGCGTGCCAAGGCCGCCGGCGTCGAGAAGGTTGCCTTCGATCGTTCGGGTTACCGTTACCACGGCCGTATCAAGGCCCTGGCAGAGGCTGCCCGCGAAGCCGGCCTGCAGTTCTAAGGGATCGGGGCAGGGGGCCGATGGCCCCCTGTCCGCCTGCTCGCCAGCCTGAGCGAGGCTGGACGGCGCCATTCTTCTGTAGTGGCCCACCGGAACGACGCGTCATTCCACAACCATAAGCGGCCCTGAGCCGTACATACCCAACAACCAAGGAATCAACATGGCAGAAGAGCGTCAGCAGCGGGGTCGCGATCGCGACCGTAACCGCGAAGAGAAGATCGACGACGGCATGATCGAAAAGCTGGTCGCGGTCAACCGCGTCAGCAAGACCGTCAAAGGTGGTCGCCAGTTCACCTTCACCGCCCTGACCGTGGTCGGCGACGGCGAAGGCAAGGTCGGTTTCGGTTATGGCAAGGCCCGCGAAGTGCCGGTCGCCATCCAGAAGTCGATGGAACAGGCCCGCAAGAACCTGGTCAGCGTTGACCTGAACAACGGCACCCTGTGGCACACCATCAAGGATGGTCATGGCGCAGCCCGCGTGTTCATGCAGCCGGCTTCGGAAGGTACCGGCGTCATCGCCGGCGGCGCCATGCGCGCCGTCCTGGAAGCGGTTGGCGTGAAGAACGTGCTGGCCAAGGCCACCGGTTCGCGCAACCCGATCAACCTGGTGCGTGCCACCGTGAAGGGCCTGTCTGCAGCGCAGTCGCCGGCCCGCATCGCGGCCAAGCGCGGCAAGAAGGTGGAGGAACTCAACCATGGCTAATGAGTCCAACAAGACTGTGAAGGTGCGCCTGGTGCGCGGCCTGCGTGGTGCTCAGTCGCGTCACCGTCTGTCGGTGCGTGCCCTGGGTCTGAACAAGCTCAACGATGTGCGTGAACTGAAGGACAGCCCGCAGGTTCGCGGCCTGATCAATACCGTTCACTACCTCGTCAAGGTTGAGGAGTAATCGATCATGACTCTGCGTCTCAATGAACTGAGCCCGGCACCGGGCGCCCGTACCGAGCGCACCCGCGTCGGTCGCGGTATCGGCTCGGGCCTGGGCAAGACTGCCGGCCGCGGCCACAAGGGTTCGTTCGCCCGCAAGGGTGGCGGCAAGATCAAGGCCGGCTTCGAAGGCGGCCAGACCCCCATGCAGCGTCGTCTGCCGAAGATCGGCTTCCGTTCGCCGATCGCCAAGGACACCGCTGAAGTGCTGCTGTACCAGCTGGACAAGCTGCCGGCCGGCGAGATCGACTTCGCCGCCCTGCGTGCCGCCAAGCTGGTCCCGAGCACTGCCAAGAAGGCCAAGGTCGTCGTCAAGGGCGAAGTGACCAAGGCGTTCACCCTGAAGGGTGTTGCTGCCACGGCCGGTGCCAAGGCTGCGATCGAAGCTGCCGGCGGCAGCGTAACGGAGTAAGAAAATCATGGCGCAAGCTGGCATCGGTAACCTCGCGGGCGGAATGGGCAAGTTCACTGAACTTCGCCAACGTTTGCTGTTCGTCGTCGGGGCTTTGATCGTCTATCGCATCGGCTGCTACGTGCCGGTGCCGGGCGTCAATCCCGATGCCATGCTTGCCATGATGCAACAGCAGGGCGGCGGCATCGTGGACATGTTCAACATGTTCTCGGGCGGCGCCCTGCACCGTTTCAGCATCTTCGCGCTGAACGTGATGCCGTACATCTCGGCATCGATCGTGATGCAGCTGGCCGTGCACATCTTCCCCGCCCTGAAGGCGATGCAGAAGGAAGGTGAGTCCGGTCGCCGCAAGATCACCCAGTATTCGCGCATCGGCGCCGTGCTGCTGGCAGTGGTGCAGGGCGGTTCGATCGCTCTGGCCCTGCAGGGCCAGGTCTCGCCGTCGGGCGCTCCGGTCGTGTACGCGCCGGGCATGGGCTTCGTGCTCACCGCCGTGGTCGCGCTGACCGCCGGCACCATGTTCCTGATGTGGGTCGGTGAGCAGGTCACCGAGCGCGGCATCGGCAACGGCGTGTCGCTGATCATCTTCGCCGGTATCGTGGCGGGCCTGCCGGGCGCGGTCATCCATACCTTCGATGCCTACCGCGACGGCAACATCCAGTTCATCCAGCTGCTGCTGATCGCCATCGTCGTTCTCGCCTTCACCTTCTTCGTGGTGTTCGTCGAGCGCGGCCAGCGCCGGATCACGGTCAATTACGCGCGCCGCCAGGGCGGTCGCAATGCGTACATGAACCAGACCTCGTTCCTGCCGCTGAAGCTCAACATGGCCGGCGTCATCCCGGCGATCTTCGCCTCGAGCCTGCTGGCCTTCCCGGCCACCCTGGCCATGTGGTCCGGCCAGGCGGCCAACCAGAGCAGCTTCGGCCAGGTCCTGCAGAAGGTCGCCAACGCGCTGGGTCCGGGCGAGCCGCTGCACATGATCGTGTTCGCTGCGCTGATCACCGGTTTCGCGTTCTTCTATACCGCGCTGGTGTTCAACTCGCAGGAAACCGCCGACAACCTGAAGAAGTCGGGCGCGCTGATTCCGGGCATCCGTCCGGGCAAGGCCACTGCCGACTACATCGACGGCGTGCTGACCCGCCTGACCGCAGCCGGCTCGGCCTACCTTGTGATCGTCTGCCTGCTGCCGGAACTGATGCGCACGCAGCTGAACGCCTCGTTCTACTTTGGCGGTACCTCGCTGCTGATCGTGGTGGTGGTGGTGATGGACTTCATCGCCCAGGTGCAGGCGCACCTGATGTCCCACCAGTACGAGAGCCTGCTGAAGAAGGCCAACCTGAAGGGTGGCAACCGCGGCGGTTTTGCCCGCGGCTGATTCGCCTGTTATACTTTCGTCTTCCTGACGTGATGGTCCCTCCGCTTCGCGGACTCCGGCCACACAAACGAAGGGCGGCCCCCGCAGCGGTTCCGGGTGGGGGTGTGATGAGGTGGTCCCGCGCAGGAGTAGCGCGGGCGGCCCCGGGAGACCTCCCGGGATCAACCCCATCCGGCGCCGGAGCCTGGGCACACTCCCCAGGCCGGGTTCATGAAACCTCTGGTTTCACGGGCTTCCATGTAAACCGGAACCTTGTTAGTATCGCTAGTTCACTTTTTTGATCCATCCTGCCGGATTGGCGTGCCCGAGGCGCGCTGTCGGCCATCACTCAGCTGGAGAACCGCGTCATGGCGCGTATTGCAGGCGTCAACCTGCCAGCCCAGAAGCATGTCTGGGTCGGGTTGCAAAGCATTTACGGCATCGGCCGTACCCGTTCGAAGAAGGTCTGCGAAGTCGCAGGCGTCGCTTCGACCACCAAGATCCGCGATCTGTCGGAGCCGGAAATCGAGCGGCTGCGCGCCGAAGTCGGCAAGTACATCGTGGAAGGCGATCTGCGCCGTGAGATCGGCATCGCGATCAAGCGCCTGATGGACCTGGGCTGCTACCGCGGCCTGCGTCACCGTCGTGGCCTCCCGCTGCGTGGCCAGCGCACCCGTACCAACGCCCGCACCCGCAAGGGTCCGCGCAAGGCGATCAAGAAGTAAGGGACTGAGAAATGGCTAAGCCCGCTGCTAAGACCAAGAAGAAGATCAAGCGCGTCGTCACTGACGGCGTTGCCCACGTCCACGCTTCGTTCAACAACACCATCGTCACCATCACCGACCGCCAGGGCAATGCTCTGTCGTGGGCGACCTCCGGTGGCGCTGGCTTCCGCGGTTCGCGCAAGTCGACCCCGTTCGCTGCCCAGGTGGCTGCCGAGAAGGCCGGTCGTGCTGCGCTGGACTACGGCGTGAAGTCGCTGGAAGTCCGCATCAAGGGCCCGGGTCCGGGCCGTGAGTCGGCCGTGCGTTCGTTGAACAACGTCGGCTACAAGATCACCAACATCATCGACGTGACGCCCATCCCGCACAACGGGTGCCGTCCGCCGAAGAAGCGTCGCGTCTAAAGGGAGCGATAAGAAATGGCTCGTTATATCGGTCCTACCTGTAAGCTCGCCCGCCGCGAAGGCGCCGACCTGTCCCTGAAGAGCCCGGCGCGTGCGCTGGACTCCAAGTGCAAGCTGGAGCAGAAGCCCGGCCAGCATGGCGCCACTGCCCGCAAGGGCAAGCTGTCCGACTACGCCACCCAGCTGCGTGAAAAGCAGAAGGTCAAGCGTATCTACGGCCTGCTGGAGCGTCAGTTCCGCAACTACTACAAGAAGGCCTCGACCAAGAAGGGCAACACCGGCGAGAACCTGCTGCAGCTGCTGGAAACCCGCCTGGACAACGTCGTCTACCGCATGGGCTTCGCCGTGACCCGTCCGGCTGCCCGCCAGCTGGTGTCGCACCGCGGCGTCACCGTGAATGGCAAGTCGGTCAACCTGGCTTCGTACCAGGTCAAGGCTGGCGATGCCATCGCGCTGTCCGAGAAGGCTGCCAAGCAGCTGCGCGTCCAGGAAGCCCTGACCGTCGCCGCACAGCATGACCTGAGCCCGTCGTGGGTTGAAGTGGATTCCGGCAAGTTCACCGGCATCTTCAAGGCGGTTCCGGATCGTTCGGATCTGCCTGCGGACATCAACGAAGCGCTGATCGTCGAGCTGTATTCGAAGTAATTCACATTGGAGAGCCCCCGGCGACGGCCGGGGGTTCACTAGGAGAACCCGCAACATGACGGTTACCGCCAACCAGGTTCTGCGTCCTCGCGGTCCGCAGATCGAACGCCTTACCGACACCCGTGCAAAGGTCGTTATCGAACCTTTGGAGCGGGGTTACGGGCATACGCTGGGCAACGCCCTGCGTCGCGTGCTGCTGTCGTCCATCCCGGGCTTCGCCATCACGGAAGTCGAAATCGACGGCGTGTTGCATGAGTACACCACGGTCGAAGGTCTGCAGGAGGACGTGCTCGAAGTCCTGCTGAACCTGAAGGACGTGGCCATCCGTATGCACTCCGGCGACAGCGCCACCCTGTCCCTGTCCAAGCAGGGCCCGGGCGTTGTCACCGCTGCCGATATCAAGGTCGACCACAATGTGGAGATCCTGAACGGCGACCATGTGATCTGCCACCTGACCAAGGATACGGCAGTGAACATGCGTCTGAAGATCGAGCGTGGTTTCGGCTACCAGCCGGCTGCTGCGCGTCGTCGTCCGGACGAAGAAACCCGTGCCATCGGCCGCCTGGTCCTGGATGCCTCGTTCTCGCCGGTCCGCCGCGTCGCCTATGCCGTGGAAGCGGCCCGCGTCGAACAGCGTACCGACCTGGACAAGCTGGTCATCGATATCGAGACCAACGGCACCATCGATGCCGAGGAAGCCGTGCGCACCGCCGCCGACATCCTCAGCGACCAGCTGTCGGTGTTCGGTGACTTCACCCACCGCGACCGCGGTGCGGCCAAGCCGGCCAACAACGGCGTGGATCCGGTGCTGCTGCGCCCGATCGACGATCTGGAGCTGACCGTGCGTTCGGCCAACTGCCTGAAGGCTGAAAGCATCTACTACATCGGCGATCTGATCCAGAAGACCGAAGTGGAGCTGCTGAAGACCCCGAACCTGGGCAAGAAGTCGCTCACCGAGATCAAGGAAGTGCTGGCCCAGCGTGGCCTGTCGCTTGGCATGAAGCTGGAGAACTGGCCGCCGGCCGGCGTCGCCAGCCACGGCATGCTGGGCTGATAAAGCCTCCTGCTGTACCCGGAGGCTCCACCGTCAGCGGTGGAGCCTTCACCGCAAGATGCCATGACGAACCGCAGGTTCGCGGGCAGGTCGTCCAGGACGGGCGGCCAGGACCATCCGCAGTCCGTGCAGCAACGCCAGGATGGCGACAACGATCCACACAGCCACATCATTAACCAAGGAACATCACCATGCGTCACCAGAAGTCTGGCCGTAAGTTCAGCCGTACCAGCGCCCATCGCGAAGCGATGTTCAAGAACATGGCCGCCTCGCTGTTCAAGCACGAGCTGATCAAGACCACCCTGCCGAAGGCCAAGGAACTGCGCCGCGTCGCCGAGCCGCTGATCACCCTGGCCAAGGTCGATTCCGTTGCCAACCGCCGTCTGGCCTTTGCCCGCCTGCGTGACAACGAAGCCGTGGGCAACCTGTTCACCATCCTGGGCCCGCGCTACGCGAACCGTCCGGGTGGCTACCTGCGTCTGCTGAAGTGCGGCTTCCGCGCCGGCGACAATGCTCCGATGGCCTACGTCGAGCTGGTCGACCGTCCGGCCGTGGCCGAGGAAGTGGCCGAGTAATCGGACCGCTCCAACGCGACACAGTGAAAGCCCGGCATCTGCCGGGCTTTTGCGTTCTGGTAGCGCCGGGCGATGCCCGGCGTTTACGTTTCCGCTGCACTCGCCGGGCATGGCCCGGCGCTACCTGCGAAGGGAAGTGGCCCGCACCGTTCCGACGAGCGTCACCGGCAGCGGTTCGAATGGCAGGCGCGGTCGGTTACGCTTGGCGCCTGATCCATTCGAGCATTCACGATGAATCCTCTGCGCTGGCCCTTCCGCGCCCAGTTCCTGCTGGGCTTCCTGATCTGCGTGGGCCTGCTGGGCTATGCGATTTTCCTGCAGCTGAAGATGGGGCTGGAGCCGTGCCCGCTGTGCATCTTCCAGCGGCTGGCCTTTGCCGCGCTCGGCCTGCTGTTCCTGCTGGGCGCACTGCACGGCCCGTCGAACCGGCCGGGACGGGTGACGTACGGCATCCTTGCCTTCATTGCGGCAGCCGTCGGCGTCGGCATCGCCGCGCGCCATGTCTACGTGCAGATGCTGCCGCCGGAAATGGGTGCCACCTGTGGTCCGCCGCTGAGCTTCCTGCGCGAGACCATGGGCCCGTTCGAGGTGTTCCGCACGGTGCTGACCGGTACCGGCAACTGCGGCAACATCGACTGGACCTTCCTCGGACTGACCATGCCGATGTGGTCGGGCGTGTGGTTCGTGCTGCTGGGGCTGTGGGCACTGCTGGTGCCGCTGCGCAGGGTCAGGCGCTGAGTAACTGACGCGCCCCAGCAGAGCCGGGCATGGGCTCGGCTCTGCCGGGGGGCGGCGACATCGATCAGAAATCCTGTTGCAGGCTGAGATAGGCGCCGCGTCGCGGCCCCCACTGGGGGGCGAACACGCCTACGCCGCCGCCATCGCGCAGCTGATAGCTGCGATCCAGCGCGTTGACCAACGCCAGCTGTGCATGCAGCGGATGGCCGCTGTCGGGGTTGAAATCGTGGCCAGCACTGAGGTTCCCCTGCAGGTAGGACGGCAGCTCGCCCCCATTGGGTACGCTTTCGGTGTCCGAGCGCAGGCCACTGCCGAACACGTAGTTGGCACCGATCCGGTTGTGTCCGGCGAAGGCATAGCTGACACCGCCCGACGAGGTCAGCTTCTGGTCGTGGTCCAGGTGGATCCAATGGTCGGCCACGTAGGCCAGGGCGTCCGGGTCGAGGTTGTACTGGCCGGTGATCACCTGGGTGCCGATCGCCTTGTTGTATGCAGCGTTGAAGTAAGCGCTGAACGGTCCGTCGCTATAGTCGGCGCTGAACTCCAGGCCGCGGATGTGGCCGCGACGATAGTTGAACGTTGAATAGAGGTAGGCGGCGCCGAACTGGCCTTCATCCTGCAGGCGGGCGACACGCCGGTCATACGCATCCACGCCGAGTGTCAGGTGCTCGCCGATCTGCTGCGAGATGCCGAGGTCGTAGTAGTCACTGCGCTCGGCCAGTGGCGTGGCGTTGCCATCACTGGGCTGCTGGTTGCTGGTGCCGTCGTACAGCGCGATGTCGTCGGAGGCGATCAGCTCGCTGGCCGGTGGTGTGAAGTAGCGCGCATAGCCTGCGTGCAGGGTGGTGCTGTCGCCGGCATTCCAGACCACGCCCAGGCGCGGGCTGAGCTGGCCTTCGGTCCGCCCGAAGGCCGTGTAGCGGTCGCCGCGCAGACCATAGTTGACCGTCCAGTTGTCTCCGATCTTCCACTCGTCCTGCACGTAGAGCGCCAGCGTGCTGGCGTGGAAAGCACTGCGGTCGGGAATCAGCAGGGGCGTGGTGCTGGCCTGCTGGCCGGCGTCGTCAACCGGGAACACCCAGCTGCTGCTGTGGGCCCGCGCGGTCTCATGATTGCCGTACAGGCCATAGCGCAGCGTGTGATCGCTGCCCAGCGGGGTGGAAATGTCGGCCTGCACGGTGTTGGCGCGGTTGCTGCGCTGGACCTGTGAAGCAACACCGCTGAACACCAGATCGCCCGCGACATCGGGATTGAACCCGACATCGCTGTAGCGTTGGCCGGCCGACAGCTGGTACGCGCTGGCGCCCAGCGTCCCCTGCAGCACCAGCATGCCGAAGCGCGTGGTCTCGCGCTGGGTCTCATCCAGCTGGCTGGAGTCGAACGTGGAGGTATCGAGGTAGCCGAACTGCGGTGTCTGGCCCGGGTTCACCGGAATCTGGAAGCGGTTGTTGGCAACGCCGGCGAACACGCTCACGCGCGTGTTCTCGTCCAGCAGATAGGTGAGGTCGGCGAACGCCTTGCCCTGGTGGGTGTCGTCGTGCAGCGGCCGGCGCGAGTTGGTCGGGTTCTCCAGGCCGACCTCGTTCTGGTCGTAGTTGCCGGTCAGGAACCAGCTCCAGCGTCCCTGGTTGCCCCACCAGGAGGCGTTGGGATTGACCTTGCCGAACGACCCGGCAGTCAGTCCGGCGCTGCCGCCGTTGCCCAGTTCGGCGCCACTGCGGGTGGTGATGTCCACCACTGCGGCGGTGCGTTCGCCGAACTGCGCCGGCAGTGCGCCATCCATCAGCCGGATGCTCCTGATGGTGCGCGCATCCAGGGTCTGGCCGAAGCCGGAGATCGATTCGGGCAGCAGCACGCCGTTGATGCGGTACTGCAGGTTGGCGTGATCACCACGCACATGGACACCGCCGTAGGAATCCTGGACCACGCCCGGGGCCTGCAGCAGCACCTGGCTGAGTGCGGCGGAGGCGCCGAGCGGCTGCTTCTGGATGTCCTCTGCGGTGATCTGGTACTGGCTGCTGCCGATGTCCGGCGACAGCGCGTTGCGGGCCTGGTCGAGATGGGCGCTGACGGTGACCGCATCCAGGTTTTTCACTGCGGGCCCGGCGTCATCCGCGGCTGCGGCAAGGGGGGGCGTGCTGGCCAGGGCCAGGGCGAAGGTGATGCTGGTAGCGAGGCGTGAGGGCTTCATGGGAGAGAGCAGGGCCTGGGGCGTGGAGGGGGCCGGTCCATGACGGTGAGTGTTACTCCGTAACAGATCATGCGCCTCTGCCGGCGCCGCCGACCATGCGGTCTGTGGCTGCTCGGCGCGTGCTTTCCCTGGCGTTCAGGCATCGGGCCGGAAGGGCTGGCCCTTTGCGGCGGCGGCCGGCTCTGCGACCATGACCGTCCCCCACCCCGGAAGTCTGCAATGAGCCTGTCCGCCGTTTCACCGGTTCCCGATCCTGCCGCAACCGCTGCGGGTGCTGCCTGGTCGCCGGAGAGCTGGCGCGGCAAGACCGCACTGCAGATGCCGACCTATCCCGACCCGGTGGCGCTGGATGCTGCCCTGCATGAGCTGAAGCGGCTACCCCCTCTGGTGACCTCGTGGGAGATCCTGGCGCTGAAGCAGCAGCTGGCGGAGGCGCAGGAGGGCAAGCGCTTCCTGCTGCAGGGCGGCGATTGCGCCGAGAACTTCAGCGACTGTGAGTCCGGCACCATCTCCAATCGGCTGAAGGTGCTGCTGCAGATGAGCCTGGTACTGGTGCATGGCCTGCGCCAGCCGGTGATCCGCGTCGGCCGCTTCGCCGGCCAGTACGCCAAGCCACGCTCGGCTGATACCGAGACCCGTGATGGGGTGACGCTGCCCAGCTACCGGGGCGATGTGATCAATGCGCCGGCCTTCACCGAAGCCGCGCGCCTGCCCGACCCGAAGCGGATGCTGCAGGCCCACGCACATTCGGCGATGACGATGAACTTCGTGCGGGCGCTGATCGATGGCGGCTTCGCCGACCTGCACCACCCCGAGTACTGGAACCTGGACTGGGTGCGGCATTCGCCGCTCGCCGCCGAGTACCAGAAGATGGTGGCATCGATCGGCGATGCCGTGCACTTCATGGAAACCCTGGCCGGTGCCCGGGTGCACAACCTCAACCGCATCGACTTCTACACATCGCACGAAGCCCTGCTGCTGCCCTACGAGCAGGCGCTGACCCGGCAGGTGCCGCGCCAGCAGGGCTGGTTGAACCTGAGCACGCACTATCCCTGGATCGGCATGCGCACGGCTGCGCTCGACGGCGCGCACGTGGAGTACCTGCGGGGCGTGCGCAATCCGATCGCGATCAAGGTGGGGCCGTCGGTTTCGCCGGACCAGCTGCTGCGCCTGATCGATGTACTCAATCCGGACGACGAGCCCGGGCGCCTGACCTTCATTCACCGCATGGGCGCGACGCAGATAGCCGAAAAGCTGCCGTCGCTGTTGGAAGCGGTCAAGCGCGACGGCCGCCGCGTGCTGTGGGTGTGCGATGCCATGCACGGCAACACCGAGAGCACCGCCAATGGCTTCAAGACGCGCCGCTTTGACAACGTGCGCCGCGAGGTGGAGTTGTCGTTCGATCTGCACGCCGCGGCAGGTACGCGCCTGGGCGGCGTGCACCTGGAGCTGACCGGCGAGGACGTGACCGAATGCACCGGTGGCGCGCGCGAGCTCACCGAGCGTGATCTTGAGCGCGCGTACCGTTCCACGGTCGATCCGCGGCTGAACTACGAGCAGTCGCTGGAGATCGCGATGGCGATCGTGCGCAAGCAGGAACAGGTGCGCTAAGGGTTTTTCGGCAGGGCTTGCAGCCCTGCACCTGCGGAGTCAACGTCGACGTCAAATGCGGGCATTCCTTGGGATGGCGGGGCAGTGTCGGAGTGCGGGGACGCCGTGAATCCGTCCATGGAGGCTTGGCAGCCGCATCCATGCGGCTGACACCCCGCACTCCGACACCGCCCCGCCTCTGGCAGACGTCCACGGCTGTTGGATCCACGCCATGCGTGGATGAATCTCTGTCCGATATCGAAATCAATCCGGGGTCAGATCCGTTTTCCTGCGGAAAACGGATCTGACCCCAAGAGCCATTCCGACAGATCCCGAAAATCTGTCGAAGGCGGGGCGGGTCCGGTTGCGGGAGTGTCCGCGGCATGGATGCCGCGGCCAAGCCCCCATGGATGGGTTTACGGCGTCTCCCGCAACCGGACCCACCCCGCCATCCCGCAGGAAATCCGCTTCTGCTTCGGCTGTTGCAGTTGCAGTTGCAGTTGCTGTCGCTGTCGCTGTTGCTCCAGCGCTCAGCAGGTGCAGGGCTGCAAGCCCTGCAGGCCAACACCCTGCTTACGAACGGCTGACGTGACGCTCATGCGCCATGCGCGAGGCTGTCCGCTGCTGTTCGAGTGGAGGTGGCAACCGTGCACTGGCAAAGCGCACAGGCATATGCATGGCCGCTGGGTCTGGCGGCACTGGTGGGCGGCATCGGCGCCTGGCTGATCCTGTGGATCTATCACCGGCTGAAAGGGCGTGATCGCCGGCGCGCGCGCATCGGTCGTGTGCTCGGTCTGCCAATGGCGACCGCATGGCCCTTGCTGCTGCTGATCCCGGCGCTGCAGGCCACGCCACTGCAGGAGCCTCTGCTGGGGCATCTGCAGCACGGGCTGCACATCGCGCTGACGGCCTGTTTCATCTGGCTGCTGGTGCGCGCGGTGGCCGCCGGCGAGCGTGCGATCCTGCGCAGTCATCCCATCGACGTCTCGGACAATCTGGAAGCCCGACGCATCCAGACCCAGACGCGGGTGCTGAGCCGCGTGCTGATGGGCGGCATCATCGTGCTCGGTGCATCGCTGGTGCTGCTGACATTCCCGATGGTGCAGAAGATCGGCGCCGCCCTGCTGGCCTCGGCCGGTCTGATCGGGCTGGTCGCGGGCATCGCCGCCAAGCCGGTGTTCGGCAACCTCATCGCCGGCCTGCAGATCGCAGTGACCCAGCCGATCCGGCTGGATGATGTGGTGATCGTTGAAGGCGAGTGGGGGCGCGTGGAGGAGATCGGCAGCAGCTATGTGGTGGTACGCATCTGGGACGAGCGGCGGATGGTGGTGCCGCTGACCTGGTTCATCGAGAACCCCTTCCAGAACTGGACCCGGCGCAGCGCCGATCTGCTCGGCACGGCGTTCCTGTGGCTGGACTACCGTGCGCCGATCGCGGCGATCCGCAGTGAACTGGAGCGCATCTGCCGCGGCGAGGCGCTGTGGGATGGACGGGTCTGCGTGACCCAGGTGACCGAAACCAGCGAGCGGGCAATCCAGGTGCGCCTGCTGGTCAGTGCACGCAGCTCCGGCGATGCCTTCGATCTTCGCTGCCTGGTGCGCGAGCGCATGCTGGATTTCCTGGCGCGCGAGCATCCGCAATCACTGCCGCAGCTGCGCGCGCGGTTGCAGCGCGAGGATGAGCTGGACATGCCACGCGCACCGCGTGCACGTACGGCAGATGTACGTTCACCCGGGGCGGAGGACGGCGAGGCCGCGATCGCGCCGGTGGAACCGGACCCCGACCGCTAGCGCCGGGACGTGCCCGGCGAGCGCAGCCGTACCCCCGGTCCGCCGGGCAGCCCGGGGCCGATCAAGGCTCGCCGGCGTCGATCAGGGTGTCGGTTTCGAAATGGGGCGGACGGCGGGCACGGGTGCGTTGCTCGTAGGCATAGGCCATTTCGATCAGCTTCGGCTCGCTCCAGGCCGTGCCCATGAACAGCAGGCCGACCGGCAGGCCGTTGATCTGTCCCATCGGCACGCTCAGGCTGGGGTAGCCCGCGACCGCTGCCACGCTGTAACTCTCACCCGGGAAATCGTCGCCTTCGCGGCGGATGGGCCAGGCCGTGCCGGTGGTCGGTGCAACCAGCGCATCCAGCTGGTAGGCAGCCAGGACGGCGTCGATGCCTTCCGGGCCGGCCAGGCGCCGCGCATCGCTGCGCGCACGGATGTAGGCAGGGTCGGCCAGTCCGGCAGTGGCGTTGGCCTCCAGCAGCAGTTCCTGGCCGAACAGGCCCAGTTCCTGCGGCGCCTGGGCCTGGTTGAAGGCGATGAGTTCGCCAAGACTGCGCAGGGGCGCGCGGTAGGTCTTGAAGTAGCGCTCCAGCCCGGCCTTGAACTCATGCAGCAGCACGACCCGCTCGGCTTCGGCCCAGGCACCCGGGTCGGGCAGTTCCACCGGCACCACCACCGCGCCCGCACGGCGCAGTTCGGCGGCGGCCTGATCGATCAGCGGTGCCATGCCACGGTATGTCAGCAGAGGGGTCTGCAGCAGGCCGATGCGCTTGCCGCGCAGGCCTTCGGGGTCCAGGCGCGCGGTGTAGTCGTAGACCGCGCGGCCGGGCATGGTGGCCGTGGCGGGGTCGGCATCGTCCCGGCCCGCGATCGCCGTCAGTACGGCCGCGGCGTCGGCGACGCTGCGCGTCATCGGGCCGGCGGTGTCCTGGCTGAAGGAGATCGGGATGATGCCTTCGCGGCTGACCAGGCCGACCGTCGGTTTCAGGCCGACGATGCCGTTGATCGCGGCCGGGCAGACGATGCTGCCGTCGGTCTCGGTGCCGATCGCCACACTGGCCAGATTGGCGGCCACCGCTACCGCGCTGCCGCTGCTGGAGCCACAGGGCGAATGGCTGAGACGGTACGGATTGCGGGTCTGGCCACCGCGCGCGCTCCAGCCCGACACCGAATCGTTGCCGCGGAAGTTGGCCCACTCGCTGAGATTGGTCTTGCCCAGCACGACCGCGCCGGCCTCGCGCAGGCGTCTTACCAGGTAGGCATCGGCGGGGCGGAAACCCTGCAGCGCGAGCGATCCGGCGCTGGTGGTCATGGGCGCGGCGTTGATGTTGTCCTTCAGCAGGACCGGAATGCCATGCAGCGGCCCGCGCAGATGGCCGTCCCGGCGCTCGCGATCGCGTTCACCGGCTTCCCGCAGGGCATCCGGGTTGAGTTCGATGACGGCACGCAGGCGCGGCCCGGCGCGATCCAGCGCAGCGATGCGCTGCAGGTAGGCGTGGGTCAGCGTGGTGCTGTCCAGTTCGCCGGCCACCATGCGCGCCTGCAGGTCGGCCAGGTCGGTCTCGGCGTAGGGGAAGGGCACGTTGCGGCTCGCGGGTTCGGCGGCGTGGGCGCTGGTCGTGGCCGGGCTGCAGCCAACAATGAACAACGCGGGCAGCGCGATGAGCAGGCAGGTCAGCAGAGGCGGCAAGGACGGGCGCATGGGGCGGCTTGGTCGGCTCCAATGCCCAGTGTAGCTGCTGCTCAGTGGTGGCGCTTGCGCAGGTCGCGGGCCAGGACGTAGACCACGAGCAGGTTGATCGCCAGGATCGTCCAGGAGGGCCAGCCGGGGTGGCGGACGATGGCGAAGACATCGAAGGGCAGATACAGCGCGGCGGTCAGGCAGCCCAGCCAGGAGGCCCAGGCCCTGGCCCGCCAGAGGCCCCAGGCTTCCACCAGGTGCAGCAGGCCGTAGCCGATCATCGCCGCCGCCGCCAGGTGCACGGCGTCGGGATTGATCATGTTCAGCAGCGAGGGCAGGGTGCCGTGATCCGGGTCCAGGCTGAAACGCCGGATCAGGGCATTGACCCCATCGCGGAGCGGCTGCGGACCGAGCACTTCAAGCCCGGTCGCAGCCAGCAACGCCAGCACCGCCTTGCTCGCTTCGAGCAGGGCGATGACGTGGAGGCCCGGATGCCGGTGTGGATCCGGGTTGTAGCCGCTCTGGCTCACGGTCCGGCTCAGCCGCCGCGCGAAGCCTTCTTGCGGTCGCTTTCGGTCAGGAACTTCTTGCGCAGGCGGATTTCCTTCGGAGTGATCTCGACCAGCTCGTCGTCCTCGATGAAGTCCAGCGCCTGTTCCAGCGAGTACTTGATCGCCGGGGTCAGCTGGATCGCATCGTCCTTGCCCGAAGCGCGCATGTTGGTCAGCGGCTTGGTCTTGATGGCGTTGACGGTCAGGTCGTTGTCCTTGGAGTGGATGCCGACCAGCTGGCCTTCATACACATTGTCGCCTTCAGCAGCGAACAGCTTGCCGCGTTCCTGCAGCGGGCCCAGGGAGTAGGCCGGAGTCACGCCCGGGGCATTGGCGATCATGACGCCGTTGATGCGCTTGGCGATTGCGCCCTGTTCCTTCGGACCGTAATGGTCGAACACGTGGAACAGCAGGCCCGAACCCTGGGTCAGGGTCTTGAATTCGTTCTGGAAGCCGATCAGGCCACGGGCCGGGATCGAGTATTCCAGGCGCACGCGGCCCTTGCCGTCCGGTTCCATGTTCTTCAGCTGGCCCTTGCGGGTGCCCAGCTTTTCCATCACGCCGCCCTGGTGCACTTCTTCCACGTCCACCACCAGCTGTTCGATCGGCTCCATCTGCTGGCCGTCGATTTCCTTGATGATCACTTCCGGACGCGACACGGCCAGTTCGTAGCCTTCACGACGCATGTTCTCGATCAGCACCGACAGGTGCAGTTCGCCACGGCCGGAGACCAGGAACTTGTCGGCGTCCTCCAGCTGTTCGACCTTCAGCGCCACGTTGTGGACCTTTTCACGGTCCAGGCGGTCCTTGATCTGGCGGCTGGTCAGGAACTTGCCACCGGACAGGTCCTTGTTGCCCGCGAACGGCGAGTTGTTGACCTGGAAGGTCATCGAGATGGTCGGCTCGTCCACGGTCAGCGCCGGCAGCGCTTCCGGGGTGTCCGGGTGGCAGAGGGTGTCGGAGATGGTCAGCTCCGGAATGCCCGAGATCGCCACGATGTCGCCGGCTTCAGCGGTGTCCTGCTCGATGCGCTCCAGGCCCAGGAAGCCCAGCACCTGCGCGACCTTGCCGTTGCGCTTCTTGCCTTCACGATCGATCACCGTGACCTGCATGTTCTTCTTCAGGGTGCCACGCTGGATGCGGCCGATGCCGATCACGCCCACGAAGTTGTTGTAGTCCAGCTGGCTGATGCGCATCTGGAAGGCACCTTCCGGATCCACTTCGGGCTTCGGCGCGTGCTTCATGATCGCTTCGTAGAGCGGGGTCATGTCGCCATCGCGGACGGTGTCTTCCAGGCCGGCATAGCCGTTCAGGGCCGACGCGTAGACGATCGGGAAGTCCAGCTGCTCGTTGGTCGCGCCGAGCTTGTCGAACAGATCGAACACCTGGTCGATCACCCAGTCCGGACGCGCGCCCGGACGGTCGATCTTGTTGACCACCACGATCGGCTTGAAGCCCATCGCGAAGGCCTTCTGGGTGACGAAGCGGGTCTGCGGCATCGGGCCGTCCATCGCGTCGACCAGGATCAGCACGGTGTCGACCATCGACAGCACGCGCTCGACCTCACCGCCGAAGTCGGCGTGGCCGGGGGTGTCGACGATGTTGATCCGGTTCTTGATGCCGGTCTTCTTGTCTTCCCAGGTGATGGCCGTGTTCTTGGCCAGGATGGTGATGCCGCGTTCCTTTTCCTGGTCGTTGCTGTCCATCACGCGCTCGGCGAGGACGGTACGCTCGGACAGGGTGCCGGACTGCTTCAGCAGCTGGTCGACCAGGGTGGTCTTGCCATGGTCGACGTGGGCGACGATGGCGATGTTGCGAAGATTTTCGATGGACATACGAAAGGGGGCCAGTCGGCGCCGGATTTGGAAAAAGAAGTCCAACATTATACGTCGAACTTGACGATTCGCGAAAAGCTGGATTCCGGCCCGTCCGGGAGCCCCATTCAGCTGGCCGTGTGGGCCCCGCCGGCGGCGCCCCTCCAGAGCCTGAAGCGTCGCCCTGCGCCGATGGTCGAAGCCGCCGCCGCCACGAGCCGGGTGTAAACTAGGTGGCTAGACGCCTTTCCCTTTGCAACAAGGATCTTCATGTCCCTCATCGCCACTTTCGACACCACCCAGGGCCCGATCAAGGTCGAGCTGTTCGCTGACAAGGCGCCGCTGACCGTTGCCAACTTCGTGAACCTGGTCAAGCACGGCTTCTATGACGGCCTGATCTTCCACCGCGTGATCGCCGACTTCATGATCCAGGGCGGTTGCCCGCAGGGCCGTGGTACCGGTGGCCCGGGCTACAAGTTCGAAGACGAGAAGAACGGCGTGAAGCATGAGGTCGGCTCGCTGTCGATGGCCAACGCCGGCCCGAACACCAATGGCAGCCAGTTCTTCATCACCCACATCAAGACCGATTGGCTGGATGGCCGCCACACCGTGTTCGGCAAGGTTCTGGAAGGCCAGGCCATCGTCGATTCGGTCAAGCAGGGCGACGTGATCCATTCGATCACCCTGGAAGGCGACGTCGACGCCGCGCTGGCCGCACAGGCCGACCGCGTGGCCGAGTGGAACAAGATCCTCGCCGCCTGACCCCCTTCCGAGACGGCCACCCACGGGTGGCCGTTTCCCTGTTCTCCGCCGCCTGCCAGGCCCGCCGGGCCACGCCCGCGGCGTCCCATCAAACGCTTGCAAGCAAGAGGAAACCCCCATGAAAGCACCCGTTCGTGTTGCCGTGACCGGCGCCGCCGGCCAGATCGGTTATGCCCTGCTGTTCCGCATCGCCTCCGGCGAAATGCTGGGCAAGGACCAGCCGGTCATCCTGCAGCTGCTGGAGCTGCCGGTGGACAAGGCCCAGGCCGCCCTGAAGGGCGTGATGATGGAACTGGAAGACTGCGCCTTCCCGCTGCTGGCCGGCATGGTCGGCACCGACGACGCTGAAGTGGCGTTCAAGGATGCCGACATCGCCCTGCTGGTCGGCGCGCGTCCGCGCGGCCCGGGCATGGAGCGCAAGGACCTGCTGCTGGAAAACGCCAAGATCTTCACCGCGCAGGGCGCGGCGCTGAACAAGGTCGCCAGCCGTGACGTGAAGGTGCTGGTGGTCGGCAACCCGGCCAACACCAACGCCTACATCGCCATGAAGTCGGCACCGGACCTGAAGCCGGAAAACTTCACCGCCATGCTGCGCCTGGACCACAACCGTGCCCTGAGCCAGCTGTCGGCCAAGCTCGGCAAGCCGGTCGGTGGCATGGAAAAGCTGGTGGTGTGGGGCAACCACAGCCCGACCATGTACCCGGACTACCGTTTCGCCACCGCCGATGGTGCTTCGATCGCCGATGCGATCAATGACCAGGAGTGGAATGCCAACACCTTCATTCCGACCGTCGGCAAGCGCGGCGCGGCGATCATCGAAGCCCGTGGCTCGTCCTCGGCGGCTTCGGCGGCCAATGCCGCGATCGACCACGTGCGTGACTGGGTGCTGGGCAGCAACGGCAAGTGGGTCACCATGGGCGTGCCGTCCGATGGTTCCTACGGCATCCCGGAAGGCGTGATCTTCGGCTTCGCCGTGACCACCGAGAACGGCAAGTACACCCTGGTCAAGGATCTGCCGATCGACGACTTCAGCCAGAAGTACATCGACAAGACCCTGGCCGAGCTGGAAGAAGAACGCGCCGGCGTTGCCCACCTGCTGGGCTGATGCCGCGGGTGCCGGTCTGGCCGGCACGCAGCTGACAGAAACGGGGAAGCTTCGGCTTCCCCGTTTTCATATGGAGTTCTGCAGAACCGCATGATCCACCTGCATTACATCGATGACGCGCTGCTGGTGGTGGAAAAGCCCGCTGGCCTGCTGTCCGTGCCTGGCCGTAGCGCGGAGAACCAGGACTGCGTGGTGGCCCGCCTGCAGGTGCTGTACCCGGACGCGCTGACCGTGCATCGGCTGGACCAGGTCACCTCCGGTCTGCTGCTGCATGCACGGGGCAAGACGACGCAGGCCGCGTTGTCGATGCAGTTCGAGCAGCGCAGGGTGGGCAAGTGTTACGAAGCCGTCGTGCAGGGTGTGATCGAAGGTGATGCCGGCGAAGTGGATCTGCCGCTGATCGTGGACTGGCCGAACCGGCCGAAACAGAAGGTCGACCATGAACACGGCAAGCCTGCGCTGACGCGCTGGCGCGTGCTGGCCCGCGATGTTGAAGCGCAGCGCACGCGCGTGGCGCTGGAGCCGGTGACCGGGCGCAGCCATCAGTTGCGCCTGCACATGGCCAGCCTGGGTCATCCGATCGTCGGCGATGTGCTGTATGGCGCCGCACCGGCGCAGCGCGTGCATCTGCATGCGCGCAGCCTGCACTTCACCCACCCGGTGACGGGCGACGCGCTGGCGTTCGAGTCCGCCACTCCGTTCTAGCAGGGCAGGGGGGCGGCAGGGCTGCGCCCTGCACCTGCTACGAGCCAGAGCAACTTCAACGTCAAACGCGCGCTGTCCGTGGGGTGGCGGGGCGGTGTCGGAGTGCGGGGACGCCGCAAGTACGTCCCTGTAGGCTTGGCCGCGGCATCCATGCCGCGGACACCCCGCACTCCGACACCGCCCCGCCTTCGGCAGAATGCCGCGATCTGATGGATCCACGCCGAGCGTGGATGAAATCTGTCAGATATCGGAATAGATGGTGGGTCGGATCGTTCCGACAGATCACAGAAAACTGTCGAAGGCGGGGTGGGTCCGGTGGCGCGAGTGTCCGCGGCATGGATGCCGCGGCCAAGCCCCCATGGATGGGTTCACGGCGTCTCCCGCAACCGGACCTACCCCGCCATCCCTCAGTAGTCCAGCTCTTGACGTTGACGTTGCCTCTGCAGGTGCAGGGCGGCAGCCCTGCATGGAAAACCCACCCCCCTACCAAGGTAGGGCGGAACGCGCGGCAACGCGGCACTATGCTCGAACCCATGACTTCGTCTGGGAGGGCTGCGTCATGAACTACGAGGAAACCTACCGCCGCTCGATCGACGAGCCGGAGGCGTTCTGGGGCGAGGAAGCCAAGCGCATCCATTGGCACAAGCCGCCGCAACAGGTGCTCGACTACAGCAATCCGCCGTTCCGGCGCTGGTATGTGGGCGGCGAAACCAACCTCTGTTACAACGCGGTCGATCGCCATCTGGACACTCGGCCCGACCAGCTCGCGCTGGTGGCCATTTCCACCGAAACCAACAGCACCCGCGAGATCACCTACCGGCAGCTGTACCGAGAAGTGAACGACTTCGCTGCTGTGCTCCTGCGCCTGGGCGTCGGCCATGGCGACCGCGTGGTCATCTACATGCCGAACATGGCCGAAGCCGTGTTCGCGATGCTGGCCTGCGCGCGCATCGGGGCCGTGCACTCGGTGGTGTTCGGTGGATTCGCCGCGCACAACCTTGCCCTGCGCATCGACGATGCCAGACCCAAGCTGCTGATTGCGGCCGATGCCGGCATGCGCGGAGGCAAGCTCATTCCCTACAAGCCGATGGTGGACGCCGCCTGTGCGGAAGCCGGGCATCCACCGCCGCACGTGCTGATCGTTTCGCGCGGGCTGGATCCGGCCGAGCCGCGCATCGAGGGCCGAGACGTCGAGTACGCGACGCTGCGCGCGGAAGTCGGTGCCGTCGATGTTCCGGTGCAGTGGCTGGAAGCGAGCGAGCCGAGCTATCTGCTGTATACCTCCGGCACCACCGGCAAGCCCAAGGGCGTGCAGCGTGATGTGGGCGGATACGCGGTGGCGATGGCACAGTCGATGGAGACCGTCTTCGACTGCAAGCCGGGGCAGGTGATGTTCTCCACCTCCGATGTCGGCTGGGCCGTGGGACATTCCTACAACGTGTATGGACCGCTGATCGGCGGTTGCACATCGCTGCTGTACGAAGGCCTGCCGACCCATCCGGATCCGGGCATCTGGTGGGCCCTGTGCGAGCAGTACAACGTGCGCACGATGTTCTCCTCTCCCACCGCGATCCGCGTGCTGAAGAAGCACGACGCGGATTTCATCCATCGCCACGACCTGCGCGCGTTGAAGTACCTGTTCCTGGCCGGCGAACCGCTGGATGAGCCGACCGCGCACTGGATCAATGAAGCGCTGGGCAAACCGATCATCGACAACTACTGGCAGACTGAAACCGGCTGGCCGGCCTTGACCCTGTTGCCGGGCCTGGAGATGAAGCCGGTGCGCTTTGGTTCGCCGGGCTTCCCCAACCTCGGTTACCGCATGAAGGTGATCGACGAGAACACCGGCGAAGAAGTCGCACCCGGGCAGAAGGGAGTCCTGGTGGTCACCCCGCCATTGCCGCCGGGCTGCATGAGCACGGTGTGGAACGACGACAGCCGCTTCCTGCAGAGCTACTTCAGCCATTTCAAGGAGCTGCTGTACAGCTCGCTGGACTGGGCGATCCGCGACGATGACGGCTATACCTTCATCCTCGGCCGTACCGACGATGTCATCAACGTCGCCGGGCATCGCCTGGGGACACGTGAGATCGAGGAAGCCATCTCCAGCCACCCGCGTGTGGCGGAGGCCGCGGTGATCGGCGTGAAGGATGAACTGAAGGGACAGGTGCCGCTGGTCTTCGTCACCCTCAAGCAGGGGCTGGGGGGCGAAGACCCTGCACCGGTGGTGGCGGAGATGATGGCAACGGTGACCACGTCGCTGGGGGCGGTTGCACGGCCGGCGCACGTGCACGTGGTCAACGCGTTGCCGAAGACGCGCTCGGGCAAACTGCTGCGGCGCTCGCTGCAGGCGCTGGCCGAGCAGCGCGATCCCGGCGATCTGTCGACCCTGGATGACCCGGCCGCCCTGGAGGAGATCCGCCGCGCGCTGGGACGCTAGAACGGTCATGTATTGCCGGGGCCGCGTGCAGCGGGCCGAGGCAAGGGATGCAGCGGTGCTGCACCGCAGCGTTCACCGTACCAGCGGTGCGTTAAGCTCGATGCCGGGGAGCGCGTCCGTCAGGGCGCGCAGGCATGCGCATCATGGAACGGGGGAGCTATGGCACTGCTGCACGCCAAGACGGCCGCTGGCCGCCAGGAAATCGAGGATCGTGCGCGGCGCCTGCCGGCCGCGCTGCGCTCGATCCTGCTGATGGTCGATGGTCGCCGCGATGACACCGAACTGCGCAGTCTGCTCGAAGGACTGCGGGCGCCACCCGATGCGCTGGAACAGCTGGCCGCGATGGAGCTGATCGAAGTGGTGGGGGGCAGCGCCGATGCGGTGCCGGTCGCTGGCCTCAGCAATGGCCGCGAACAGGACCCGGCGCTGTATCAGCAGCTGTACGAGGCGATGAGCGAAGCCGTGCGGCGCCACCTCGGGCTGAAGGGCTACTTCATGCAGTTGAAGATCGAGCGCTGCACCGATGCCTCGGCCCTGGAGCGCCTGTGCCCGGAACTGCTGGCGGCGGTAGGCAAGGCACGCAGCCCGGCACTGGCACAGCGCTGGTGGCAGGAAACGCAGGCATCGCTGGCAGCCGGCGATCGCGGAGTCGTGCAGGCCTGACGCAGCGCGTAGAGTGGATGGTTTTCTTCCCATCAGGAGCCTCTCGTGCAGGACGACCACAACGACACCGACACCCCGGGCTGGGACGCGATCAATGCGGCGTTGGCGCCGCTGTACGCGGGCCAGGAGCCCCTGCATTTCGGAACGGCATTGCCGTACACGCTGGGCGGCCAGGATCCCCTCGATGGCATCAGTGTCTACCGTGCGGAGGCGCCGGTGCCGCACTGGCACTACATCACCTATGGCCTGTCCGAGCTGTACGCCAAGGAGAGCAGTGACGCCGAAGCAAGCGGCTACGGATTCGAGCTGACCTTCCGTCTGGCAGCAGGCGAGGGCGTGCACGCCGAACAGGCACCGCCGACATGGCCGATGAACCTGCTGCAGAACCTGGCGCGCTACGTGTTCGGCAGCGGCAACGTGTTCGAGGATGGCCACCACCTTGACGCGAACGGCCCGATTGCCCTCGAGTCCGACACACGCCTGCGCCATCTGGCTTTCATCGCCGACCCGCAGTTGCCGGCGCGCGAGACGGCCAACGGCCGCCTGCAGTTCCTGCAGCTGGTCGGGCTGACGGATGGGGAAATGGCTGCAGTGAAACGCTGGTCGACCCGCGGGGTGCTGCACGTGCTGGAGCCGGCGATGCCCCTGTGGATCACCGATCTGCATCGGGGCGACCTGCTGGATGATCCGGCACTGGCGGCGCAGGTGCAGGCGGGCAGTGCGCGGGAGGGTTCCAGCACCGGCATGTTGTTCATTGAAACGCTGGACTGGCGACAGGTCTCGGGCGTGACCACGCTGGTGCTTGGCGCCGGCCAGGTGCCGAGCGTGCGCGAGCTGCTGCCGCTGCGCCTGCACCATGGCGCATCGCTGGTGCTGGTCAGCCGTGAGCGCCAATGGGAGTTCACCCCGGCTGCGGGCGGCGGCGCCAACGACGTCGATGCCGACAGCGCGCGCTGGGCATTGGATGCACAGGGGGTCCAGGCATGGCAGGACGTGCGTGCCGAGCGCGGGATCTACCCGCTGGGCGGCCAGCTGCAGGTCGAGGTGGTGCCGACGCTGCTGCGTGACGCCAAGGGTGCCGTGATCCGCGAGATCGGTTGAACGGTGGACACGGGGCGCCGGCGATGCCCGGCGTGGGGCCGGGACGCCGGATCGGAGCCGCCTGCGCTGCCGGCGGCTCCGTGTACGGTCAGGCCAGGCCTTCGGCCTTCAGTGCGGCCTGCACGCCGGCATCGGCGTCCATGCGCGCCTTGTAGGCGGCCAGATGATCCAGCCCCGACAGGTCGACCTTGGCGCCGGCTGCCCAGCGCAGGGTGATGTAGAAGTACGGATCGGCAAAGCTGCGGAAACCGGCCAGCCAGGGCTTGTCCGCCAGCTGCCGGTCGGCCGTCTCGAACAGGCCGCGCAGGCGCTTGCGGGCGGCCGCGCGGATCGCGTCGTACTGGCTCTCATCGCCGATGAACTTGCCCGGTGCGAACAGCGGCGAGAACGCCGGGTGCACATCGGAGTTGACGAAGGCCAGCCAGCGGGTGGCCTCGGCACGCTGGCGCGGGCTGCCGTCGCCGGCCAGGCCGGCCTGCGGGAAGCGGTCGGCGATGTAGCCCATGATGGCCGCGTTCTGCAGCAGGATGAAGTCGCCATCGACCAGCGCCGGAACCGAGCCGGCCGGGTTGATCTTGAGGAATTCCGGCCCCTTCAGGGTGTCCTTGTCGAGCAGTTCGACCTCGAACGGCTGGCCGGTCCACTGCAGGGCGATGTGGTCGGCGGTGGAGCAGGCACCGGGCTTGCTGTACAGCTTCATGGGAACTCCAGGCGGGGTGTGCGGGAATCGCCCACTATCCCAGAGCCTGCCGGCGCGCGGCAACGCTGCCGCCGGCAACAGTTCGTTACGACTGCCGGGGCTTGAGGTTCTGCACCTTATAGAAGGTGTGATCACCGATGGTGGCCACCTGGTAGGCATTGCGCCAGTTCGGGCTGGCGATGGCCAGGGCGGCGAAATGGCTGGCACCGGGGACGATCTCGCGGCGCTCGCCGGCCGGCAGCGCCCAGTTGCGCTCCGCATCGAAGGCCACGCTCATGGCCTCGCTCCAGGCCGCGTCGTTGCCCAGCTGGGTGCCGGGGGAGACGATGGTCGGGGCGAACTGCTTGCGTGCGGTCACCACCTGGCACATCGAGTCTCCCCACAGGCCGCTGTCGAGGCGGCGCAGTGCCACTTCGGCCACGGCCTGCTGGCCGCGCAGGGTCTGGTCGCGGGCTTCCAGGTATACGGTGGTGCTCAAACACAATGAATCAGCCGCCGGCTGGGGCAGCAACTGCGACAGCCAGAGAATCCAGGCCAGTTTCATATAACTCCTTGCTCCGTATGGGCCGCACCACGGGGTTCCGGCCGAAGAGAGGGCAGGAGGCGGGGTACGACTTGGCGTCATGGGGAGGCGGCCATCGGGGCCGCCCCGTGGGCGGCCCGGGAAAAGAGGATCGATGAACGATCCGGGAGGGCCGCACCGGCTCACCGGAAACTGGGTGGTGAGCGGAAAGTTGGCGCAAGGTAGGGGGGGCTGGCCGAACGCATCATGAATCGCCCGGCTTGACATTCAGCTTTGAGGTGGGTGACGGAAATCACAGTCCCGCCGCCCATTCAGGTCTGGATCAAAGGGCGGCCGCCACCCGGCTGCCCTGATCGATGGCGCGTTTGGCGTCCAGTTCGGCGGCCACATCGGCACCGCCGATCAGCTGTGCGCTGATGCCCGCCGCCTGCAGTTCGGCCTGCAGCGCGCGGTTCGGTTCCTGCCCTGCACAGATCACCACATGATCCACCGGCAGCAGCTGTTCGCTGCCTTCCACGCGGATGCGCAGCCCCTGGTCGTCCACGCCGAGATACTCGACGCCGCCCAGCATCCGCACGCCCTTGGCCTTCAGCGTGGCGCGATGGATCCAACCGGTGGTCTTGCCCAGGCGCGCACCCGGCTTGCCGGGGCTGCGCTGCAGCAGCCACAGCCGGCGTGGCGAAGCGTCCACCTGCGGGCGGGCCAGCGAGCCGCGGGCCTCGAAGGTGGCGTCCACCCCCCATTCGGCCATCCAGCGCTGCGGGTCCAGCGACGGCGATGGGCCCTCGTGGCTGAGGAATTCCCCGACATCGAAGCCGATGCCGCCGGCACCGATGATGGCCGCGCTGGCGCCCACCTCGACCCGGCCCTGCAGCACGTCCAGGTAGCTGACGACCTTGGCGTGGTCCGCGCCGGGGAAGTCGACCCGGCGCGGCGTGATGCCGGTCGCCAGCACGACCTCGTCGAAGCCGGCCAGACAGGTCGCGTCTGCCCGGGTACCCAGGCGCAGCTGCACGCCCGTGTCCTGCAGCTTGTGGCGGAAATAGCGCAGCGTCTCGTGGAACTCTTCCTTGCCCGGGATGCGCTTGGCCACATTGAACTGGCCGCCGATCTCGTCGCTGGCGTCGAACAGGGTGACCTGGTGACCGCGCTCGGCGGCCACCGTGGCACAAGCCAGGCCGGCCGGGCCCGCGCCCACCACCGCCACCCGCTTCGGTGTGGACGCCGGGCGGTAGACCAGCTCGGTTTCGTGCGCGGCCCGCGGATTGACCAGGCAACTGGCCAGCTTGTTCTCGAAGACGTGGTCCAGGCATGCCTGGTTGCAGGCGATGCACGTGTTGATCGTGTCAGCACGGCCGGCGCGCGCCTTGTTCGGCCATTGCGGGTCGGCCAGCAGCGGGCGCGCCAGCGACACCATGTCCGCACCGCCGTCGGCGAGAATGCGCTCGGCAACCTCGGGCATGTTGATGCGGTTGGTCGCTACCAGCGGCACCGTCACATGCGGTTTCAGCTTGGCGGTGACCCCGGCGAAGGCGGCGCGGGGCACCGAGGTGGCGATGGTGGGAATGCGCGCCTCGTGCCAGCCGATGCCGGAATTGATGATCGTCGCGCCCGCGGCCTCGATGGCCTGCGCCTGCTGCACGATTTCCTCCCAGTTGCTGCCGTCCTCAACCAGATCCACCAGTGACAGCCGGTAGATGATGATGAAATCCGGGCCGCAGGCTTCGCGGATGCGGCGCACGATCTCCACTGCGAAGCGCATGCGCTGGGAGGCATCGCCGCCCCAGCGGTCCGTGCGCGTGTTGGTGCGCGGGGCGATGAACTCGTTGATGAGATATCCCTCCGAGCCCATCACTTCGACACCGTCGTAGCCGGCTTCGCGTGCCAGCCTGGCGCTGCGTGCGTAATCGGCGATGTGCCGTTCGACGCCGCTGGCCGACAGTGCGCGCGGGGTGAACGGATTGATCGGCGCCTTGAGCTTGGAGGGCGCCACCGACAGGGGGTGGTAGGCATAGCGGCCGGCGTGCAGCAGCTGCAGACAGATCTTCGCGCCATGCTGGTGGGCGGCGGCCGTCAGTTGCCGGTGCGGACGCACTTCCCAGGGCCAGGACAGCTTGCCGCCGAAGGGTTTGAGCCAGCCGACCACGTTGGGGGCGAAGCCGCCGGTGACGATCAGGCCGACGCCGCCTTCGGCGCGCTCGGCGAAGTAGGCGGCCAGGCGCGGGAAATCGCGCGCGCGATCTTCCAGCCCGGTGTGCATCGAACCCATCAGCACCCGGTTGCGCAGCTGGGTGAAGCCCAGATCGAGCGGGGCGAACAGGTGGGGATAGGCGCTTTCGTTGGCTGGCGACATGGTCGATACGCTTGCGTACGGAAGCGCGAAGCGTGCCGCGAAACGGCGGTCGGGGCAAGGGGCGGGCGAATCGGTAGCGCCGGGCCATGCCCGGCGATGCGGCTACCCGTGGCCGCGCTGCGCGCTCGCCGGGCGTGGCCCGGCGCCACCCGCCGGCAGGGGCCGGCCGATGCCGAACCAGCCCAGCGTCACCCCGCACAGCGGGCCGATCAGCAGCGCAAAGGCCAGGGTGCCGACGCCCACGTTGCCTCCCAGCCACCAGCCCAGCAGCAGGACGCTGCCTTCGATCAGGCTGCGCACCTTCCAGATCGGCCAGCCGGTGCGGGCATGCAGGCCGGTCATCAGCCCGTCGCGCGGGCCGGGGCCGAGCCGCGCGCCGATATACAGGCCGGTGGCCAGTGCCACCAGCAGCATGCCGGCACCGAACATCGCCACCTGCCAGACCAGGCCGACAGCCGGCGGCAACAGCCACAGGCCAAACTGCGCGGACGGACCGATCAGCAGCACGTTGAGCACGGTGCCGACGCCCGGCTTCTGCCGCAGGGGCCACCACAGCAGCAGGACCAGCGCGCCGATCACGTTCGTGGCCAGGCCGAAGGACAGCGGGGTCTGCGCCGCGACGCCCTGTGACAGCACGTCCCAGGGCGCGACACCGATCGCGGCACGGATCATCAGCGAGGCGCCGAAGCCGTACAGGAACAGGCCGACGATCAGTTGCAGCAGGCGCAGGGGCAGGGCAGTGGGCATGGGAGCGCTCGGGGGGAGGGAATCTGTCTCCACCGTAATCCCGAATCGCCCGCTTCCATAGATACAGATCCGGGTGAATCCCGCGCCACAGCGCGCGCGTCAGTCGTCCCAGCCTGCCAGTGCCAGCTTGCCCAGCGTGCGGCCGCTGGCCAGCCGCTCATGCGCCGCCTGCAGGTTGGCGGCATTGATCGTGCCGAGTGTCTCGCTGAGCGTGCCACGCAGCTGGCCTGCATCGATCATGCTCGCGGCGCGGCTCAGGATGCGGTGCTGCTCGATGCGGTCGGCGGTACCGAAGCGCGATCGCGCGAACATGAATTCCCAGTGGATGCCGATGCATTTGGCCTTGTACGGGTCGCCGATGCGCAGCGCGCCGCGGGGTTCGACGATCAGCCCGACGTGCCCCTGCGGCGCCAGCAGCTGGCCCAGTTCATCCCAGTAGTGATCGGTGTCGGCCAGGTTGAGCGCGATCTGCACGGCGCTGATGCCCAGTGCCTGCAGCTGCGGCTGCAGCGGCTGGCGATGGTCGATCACGTGATGGGCGCCCATCTGCCGGCACCAGTCGGCCGACCGCTCGCGGGAGGCGGTGGCAATGACCGTGAAGCCGGCATGGTGGGCCAGCTGGATGGCCATCGAACCGACGCCGCCGGCGCCGCCGATCACCAACAGGTGCTGCCCGGCGTGGCGGCGGTCATCCAGATGCAGCGGCATGCGCTCGAACAGCAGCTCCCATGCGGTCAGCGTGGTCAGCGGCAGCGCCGCTGCCTCGGCGAAATCCAGCGTGGTGGGCTTGCGTGCGACCAGCCGCTCATCCACCAGCTGATACTGGGCATTGCAGCCGGAGCGGGTGACATCGCCGGCGTAGTAGACCTCGTCGCCGGAGGCGAACAGGCGGGCGTCCTCGCCGATGGCCTCGACCACGCCCGCCGCATCCCAGCCGAGCACCCGCGGCGTGTCCAGCGTGGCCGGATCGGTGGCGGCACGCTGCTTGCCGTCGACCGGATTGATCGAAACCGCCTGCACGCGGACCAGCAGATCGCGGCCGGCTGGCGGCAGCGGCGGCGGCAGCCGGAGATCCTGCAGGGCGGGGGCGGATTCACGACTCAAGGCCACGGCTTTCATCTCGACTCCGGCTCGGTTTCCCTTTTCATCATAAGGTTCCTCACGTTTCCGGGGGCGCGCTGAATCTCCTTCGCCGCGCGTTCCGCAGAATGTCGCCTGCGTTGCCTAAACACCGTCAAACCCTTATGGGGTGAGGGTCTTGCGGATTTTCATCATCCTGTATAGGGTTTCAACGTCGGACCGGTGGCCGGTCGGGCGCAACACTTCACATGTTACGGGACTGTTAACATGGCCTTCACCCGCCTGAGCATAATGTTCGCGGCGGTGGCGTGCTGAATCGGCTGTCTGAACATCGACGCAGTAGTGCTGGCCCATGCCTCTACCGGTTTCATACCCCCGAAATAGGAGCTGTACTCAATGAACAAGAAGATCCTTACTGCCGCGCTGCTGGGTGGTCTGGCTTTCGCCCAGGCTGCTTCTGCGCAGGAGTTCGATGACCGCTGGTACCTGACCGGTTCGGCCGGCTTCAACTTCCAGGACAACGACCGTCTGACCAACGACGCTCCGTTCGTGACCCTGGGCCTGGGTAAGTTCATCAGCCCGAACTGGTCGCTGGACGGTGAGCTGAACTATCAGAACCCGAACTTCGACAGCAATCAGGACCTGAACTGGTCGCAGTACGGCATCTCGCTGGACCTGCGTCGCCACTTCATCAAGGAAGGCCGCGGCTGGAACCCGTACATCGTCGGTGGCCTGGGCTACCAGAAGTCGGAAGAAGAGTACCCGGCCAACAGCCTGAATGGTCCGCGTGAGCGCAAGGACGGCAACGTTGCCGCCAAGCTCGGCGTCGGCCTGCAGACCACCTTCGACAAGCGCGTTGCTGTCCGCGCCGAAGTGGCCTACCGCGCTGACTTCGACGACAAGAGCTACCACGCTGCCAGCGAAGACTGGTTCGGCGACGTGCTGGCTTCGGTCGGCGTCGTGATCCCGCTGGGCCCGGCTCCGGTCGCGGCTGCTCCGGCTCCGGCTCCGGTTGCCCCGAGCTGCGCCGACCTGGATGACGACGGTGACGGCGTCAACAACTGCGACGACAAGTGCCCGAACTCGCAGCCGGGTCAGACCATCGGTCCGGACGGTTGCCCGGTGCCGGTCTCGATCGACCTGAAGGGCGTGAACTTCGACTTCGACAAGTCGAACCTGCGTCCGGACGCCGTGGCCATCCTGAGCGAAGCCACCGAGATCCTGAAGCGTTATCCGGATCTGCGCGTTGAAGTCGCCGGTCACACCGACTCGAAGGGTACCGACGCTTACAACCAGAAGCTGTCGGAGCGCCGCGCCACCGCGGTGTACAACTACCTGACCAAGAACGGCGTGGACGCTTCGCGTCTGGTCGGCCCGATCGGCTACGGCGAGAGCCGTCCGATTGCTCCGAACACCAACCCGGATGGTTCGGACAATCCGGAAGGTCGCGCCAAGAACCGTCGTACCGAGCTGAACGTCCAGAACTAAGTTCTGACGTTTCGCCCGCAAGACACAGCAGGACCCGGCTTCGGCCGGGTCTTGTTGTTTCTGCGGCGGGAAAAGCCGGAACGGGCCTCGATGGACCAACCGTTTGTCGGCTTTTTGTCCAAAAAACCAATGAGTTGGCGCATTCATTGAAAGTGGCGCTTGAAAGCTGTCGCCGCATTGCTACACTCGCCGCGTCACCTTCCTTCCGTGGATGCCTCTCATGCTGCGCTCTGCATCGGCCGCCGTCCTGGCGCTGGCCCTGGTTCCTGCCGCTCACGCTGCGGTCGATTGCTCGGTCAATACCAGCGCTTCGCCGCTGCCGCTGCCGGCCACGACCATCGCGCCGGTGGCCGACGAGCTGTACATCCGTGGCAACCAGCTGGGCATGCCGGCCGGTGTGCTGAGCAGCAGCTACGATCCTTCGCAGTCGCTGGACCAGGTGCTGCAACGCCTGCGCATCGACGGCTGCCAGAACATCGCCAAGGCGATTCCGAGCGCGCCGGCGGTGAAGCCGAACGATCCGGCGGCGTACAAGCCGCAGACCGAATTCGACAATACGCCGTGGCGCTTCGACATGAGCCAGAACGGCAAGCGCATGACCGCCGAGGAATTCGATGCCTGGATGAAGGCGCGTGGCGTCCGCGTGGTCAAGGCGCGCCCGGCACCGGTGGCCACCCCGGCCGCGGCCGAAGCTCCGGCTGAGACCAAGCCGGTCGATAAGAAGTAACCGTCGCGGGGAGCAGAGGCTTGCGTACGCGCCGCCCACCTGCCGCCCCCGCCGCCCGCTCCCACGTCCTGCGTGGGCGCGCGGATCCGGATGCATCCAAGGGTGCGCGCCATGGCCTGGCGCGTGTGCTCTCCAAGGCCGGCGTGTGCTCGCGCAGCGAAGCCGCGCGCTGGATCGCCGAGGGCCGCGTGCGCGTCTCCGGCCGTATCGTGCGCGACCCGGAGTTTCCGATCGGCAGCCCGGCACCTCCCATCGAGGTCGATGGCCTGCCGCTGGCGCCGCCGCAGCGGCTTTACCTGATGCTCAACAAGCCGCGCGGGGTGGTGACCACCGCGCAGGACGAGCGCGGCCGTGACACCGTATACCGCTGCTTCGACGGCGCCGGCCTGCCCTGGATCGCGCCGGTCGGCCGGCTGGACAAGGCCAGTGAGGGCCTGTTGCTGTTCAGCAACGATCCGCAGTGGGCGGCGCGCCTGACCGATCCGCAGACCGGGCCGGACAAGACCTACCACGTGCAGATCGATCGCCTGCCCGATGCGGCCACGCTGGCGGCGCTGCAGGCCGGGGTGGACGACGAGGGTGAATTCCTGGCCGCCCGGGCCGTGCGCGTGCTGCGCAGCGGTGACAAGACCTCGTGGCTGGAGGTGGTCCTCGACGAGGGCCGCAACCGCCACATCCGCCGCCTGCTGGCGGCCTTCGACCTGCAGGTGCTGCGCCTGGTCCGGGTCGCGATCGGCGACCTGGCGCTCGGCGATCTCGGCAAGGGCCAGTGGCGGATGCTGGAGGTCAATGACCAGCAGCGGCTGGGGGCCGCTGCACCGGGCTGAGCGTCATGCCCGCGGCCGGCGGATGCCGGTCACCGTTCCAGGCGTAGGGGGCGTCTGGTCGTCGAAATCCCGAACGGAGCCTGCCCATGTACCACTCGTCCCTCAACCGAACCCTGCGCTGTGCCGGCCTGCTGCTGCCGATCGTGCTGCTGGCCGCCTGCGGTGGCCACAAGAAAATGGCCAAGACGGAAACGCCTGCCGAAACCCCGGTGGTGGAAGTGAAAACCCCGGAACTGGATGGTCGCGGCAGTTACCGCTTCCTGATGAGCGACGGCGACAGGAAGATGACCGCCGACGAGTTCGATGCATGGATGAAGGCCAATGGCATCCGCGTCGCCCGTGGCAATGCCCAGGACGCTGCCGCCAAGCCGGTCGTGGTGGCCAGCAAGGATGAGCCGAAGGACAAGAAGAAAAAGAAATGACGCGCATTGCGCGTCATTCCGGTAGCGCCGGGCCGTGCCCGGCGAGCGCATGGCGCGGCTGTCGGGAAACCGCCGGGCATGGCCCGGCGCTGCCCCTCGGGGCGATCAACCCTTGATCACGCCCAGCTCGACGCCGATGCGGGAGAAGGCGTCGATCGCGCGGTCCAGCTGCTCGCGGCTGTGCGCGGCGCTGATCTGGGTGCGGATACGTGCCTGCCCCTTGGGCACCACCGGGAAGAAGAAGCCGATCGCATAGATGCCTTCCTCGAGCAGGCGCTCGGCGAACTTCTGCGCCAACGGTGCGTCGTACAGCATCACCGGGCTGATCGGATGCACGCCCGGCTTCACGTCGAAGCCGGCGGCGGTCATCTTCCCGCGGAAGTACGCGGTGTTCTCGGCCAGCCGGTCGCGCAGGTCGTCGGCGGCAGCCAGCATTTCGAAGGCCTTGATGCCGGCGGCGACCACATGCGGCGGCAGCGAGTTGGAGAACAGGTACGGGCGCGAGCGCTGGCGCAGCAGTTCGATCACTTCGGCGCTGGCGCAGGTGAAGCCGCCCAGTGCGCCCCCCATGGCCTTGCCCAGAGTGCCGGTGATGATGTCGATCTTTTCCAGCACACCCTTCACTTCGGCCGAGCCACGACCGGTGGCGCCCAGGAAACCCGTGGCATGGCATTCGTCGATGTGCACCAGCGCGTTGTACTTCTTCGCGAGCGCGGTGATCTCGTCCAGCGGGGCGATGAAGCCGTCCATCGAGAACACGCCGTCGGTGGTGATCAGCTTGGTCCTGCAGCCGGCGGCGTCGGCGGCCTGCAGCTGCGCTTCCAGGTCGGCCATGTCGCAGTTGGCGTAGCGGAAGCGCTTGGCCTTGCACAGGCGCACACCGTCGATGATCGATGCGTGGTTCAGTGCGTCCGAGATGATCGCATCGTTCTCGCCGAGCAGCGGCTCGAACAGGCCGCCGTTGGCATCGAAGCAGGCCGCATACAGGATGGTGTCCTGCTTGCCGAAGAAATCGGCGATCTGTTTCTCGAGCTGCTTGTGCAGGTCCTGGGTGCCGCAGATGAAGCGCACCGAGGCCATGCCGAAGCCGTGGGTATCCAGAGCATCCTTGGCGGCCTGGATCAGGTCGGGATGATCGGCCAGGCCCAGGTAGTTGTTGGCGCAGAAGTTCAGCACCTTGCGGCCATCGGCCAGCGTGATCTCGGCCGATTGCGGACTGGTGATGATCCGCTCGGACTTGAACAGGCCCTGGGCGCGGATGGCGTCCAGTTCCTCGGCATAGTGGCGGGTCAGGGCGGAGGAGGCGTCGGTCATGGCGTGGGCACGGCTCAGCACGGGAAACCGACGATTCTACCGGGCATCGATGGCTGGCGACCGGCGGCAGGCAGGCACCGCCATGGCCGGCAGATGTTGCAATGCAATAGCAAACGGGTTAAAAAATCGTGAACCGGCCCGTTCTGGCTCCGGTTCCCGCAACTGCCCTGCACGCCACCGCCCCCACCGGAGACGACCATGAAGCACGCTCGTGCCTGCCTCGCCCTTGCCGCCGCCCTGACCCTGGCCCCGTTTGCCGCCAGCGCCCAGGACAGCGAATCGCCGTACAGCTGGAACGTTACCGCCGTGTCGGATTACCTGTTCCGTGGTGTGTCGCAGACCGATGAGGATCCCACCCTGCAGGCCGGTTTCACCTATACCAGCCCGGTTGGCCTGTATGCCGGTGTCTGGGGATCGGGCGTGGACTTCGGCCCGGGCGACCCGAGCGTCGAAGTGGATTACCAGATCGGCTACGGCGTTGACGCCACCGAGCGCGTGAACTTCGATGTGCTGCTGAACCGCTACACCTACCCCGGCGCCAGCGAGCTGAACTACAACGAGCTGATCACCACCACCACGCTGGATGACACCTACAAGCTGACGGTGGCCTACAGCAACGACGTGTGGAACAGCAGCACCGATGGCTGGTATTACGCGCTGGGCGGCGAGTGGGGCCTGCCGCAGGATTTCACGCTGAGCGCCAGCGTCGGCCGCAGCACCTTCGAAAAGGGTATCGCCAAGGATTACACCGACTGGAACGTTGGCGTGGCCCGTACCTGGGGTCTGTTCACCCTCGGCCTGGGCTACTACGGCACCGACGGTAACGGCCGCGACAACAGCGGCAAGCTGGCCGACAACCGGGTGGTGTTCACGGTGGCGGTAGGCCAGTAACCGGCGCATGACATCCAACGAAAAAGGCACCCCTGGAGGTGCCTTTTTCGTGTCTGACGCGGGGAACCCTGTGGGCCGGCCAACGGCGCGGGGACAAGGTGAAATGCGGGGGAATCAGGCAGTCGCGCCGGAGGCGCGAGTGATCAATTCCAGCTCAGTACCACCTTGCCGGCCTTGCCTTCTTCCATCAGGTCGAAGCCCTTCTGGAAGTCGTCGATCGGCAGCTGGTGGGTCATCACCTTGCCGAGCGGGAAACCGGACAGCACCAGCTGCGTCATCTTGTACCAGGTCTCGTACATCTTGCGGCCGTAGATGCCCTGCACGGTCAGGCCCTTGAAGATGATCTTGTCCCAGTCGCAGCCGGCACCCTTGGGCATGATGCCGAGCATGGCGATCTTGCCGCCGTGGTACATGCAGTCGAGCATGTCGTTGAAGGCGCGCGGATTGCCGCTCATTTCCAGGCCCACGTCGAAGCCCTCCATGTGCAGTTCCTTCATCACGTCCTTCAGCGAGGTGTTGGTGACATTGACCACGCGCGTCGCGCCCATGTCGGCGGCCAGCTTCAGGCGGAAGTCGTTGACGTCGGTCACCACCACGTTGCGCGCACCGATGTGCTTGCAGATGCCCGCAGCGATGATGCCGATCGGGCCGGCGCCGGTGATCAGCACGTCCTCGCCGATCACGTCGAACTCCAGCGCGCAGTGCGCGGCGTTGCCGTACGGGTCGAAGAAGGCCGCCAGTTCGGACGGAATCTGGTCGGGGATCGGCCACAGGTTGCTGGCGGGCATCACCATGTACTCGGCGAAGGCGCCATTGACGTTCACGCCGATGCCGACGGTGTTCGGGCACAGGTGCGGGCGGCCGCCACGGCAGTTGCGGCAGTGGCCGCAGACGATGTGGCCTTCGGCCGAGACGCGCTGGCCAACCTCATAGCCGGTCACCGCCGAGCCAAGCGCGGCGATGCGACCGACGAATTCGTGGCCGATGGTCAGGCCCGGCTTGATGGTGCGCTGGCTCCACTCGTCCCACAGGTAGATGTGCAGGTCGGTACCGCAGATGGCGGTCTTTTCCAGCTTGATCAGGACCTCGTTCGGGCCCGGGGTCGGCACCGGGACCTCTTCGAGCCAGATGCCCTTGGCCGCTTCGCGCTTGACCAGGGCCTTCATCGTTTGCTGCGCCATCGGGGTGGAACTCATCAGGGGGAAAGCGCGGATTATAGAGGTCTGCGCGGAATTCCAATGTTGCGCTGCGGGCGCGCTGGCGGAACGAAAGGCGTGCGCCGGCGGGCGTTTCGAACGCGACCGGCGTGCTCGCCGGGCATGGCCAGGCGCTGCCGGGAAATCGGGCGGCTCGCGCTCGCGGGGCATGGTCCCGCGCCATCGGGAAATCGTGCGGGTAGCGCTGGGCCATGCCCGGCGGGCCAGGGGCCATGACTTCCGGGGTTCGGGACAGGGCAGGGGGGCGGGCTACAATCGAAGGTTCCACTACCAGGGGCCGCTCCATGCGCTCGAACCTGCTTGCATTCTCCGTCGTCGCCAGCCTTGGGCTGGTCCAGGTCGCCCATGCCGCCGAAGGCATGTGGGTACCGCAGCAGCTGCCGGAGATCGCCGGCCCGCTGCAGAAGGCCGGCCTGAAACTGTCGCCGGAACAGCTGTCCGACCTGACCGGCGACCCGATGGGCGCGGTGGTGGCGCTGGGCGGCTGCACCGCCAGCTTCGTTTCCCCGCAGGGCCTGGTGGTCACCAACCACCATTGTGCCTACGGCGCGATCCAGCTCAACTCCACCGCCGAGAAGAACCTGATCAAGGACGGTTTCAACGCGCCGACCCTGAAGGACGAACTCAGCGCCGGTCCCAACGCCCGCGTGTTCGTGCTGGACCGGATCACCGACGTCACCGACCAGGCCAAGGCCGCCATCGCCGCCGCCGGCAAGGACCCGCTGGCCCGCACCCGTGCGCTGGAAGCGTTCGACAAGGCCCAGACCGCCGCCTGTGAAGCCGACGCCGGTTTCCGCTGCCGTCTGTACAGCTTCTCCGGCGGCAATACCTACCGCCTGTTCCGCAACATGGAAATCAAGGACGTGCGCCTGGTCTATGCGCCCCCGGGCAGCGTCGGCAAGTTCGGCGGCGACGTCGACAACTGGATGTGGCCGCGCCACACCGGCGACTTCTCGTTCTATCGCGCCTACGTGGGCAAGGATGGCAAGCCGGCCGCGTTCTCGGCCGACAATGTGCCGTACCAGCCGAAGCACTTCCTGAAGTTCGCCGACCAGCCGCTGGGCGCGGACGACTTCGTGATGGTGGCCGGCTACCCGGGCCGCACCAACCGCTATGCGCTGGCCGGCGAATTCAATGAAACCGCCGAGTTCACCTACCCGACCATCGCCCGCCATTACAACGAAGTGCTGGCGCTGATCGACAAGGCCGGCAAGGCCGACGCCGACGTCAAGGTCAAGTACGCCAACACGGCGGCCAGCATGAACAACGTGGCCAAGAACTACGTCGGCCAGCTGGAAGGCTTCAAGCGCATCGACGCGGCCGGGCAGAAGCGGGCCGAAGAGGCCGCCGTGCTGGCCTGGCTGAAGCAGCAGGGCGCAGCCGGCAAGCCGGCCCTGGCCGCACACGCCCAGTTGCTCAAGCACCTGGATACCAGCAAGAGTACCCGCGAGCGCGATCTGTTCGTCGGCCAGTTCAACAACACCTCGGCCGTGGGCGCCGCGCTGTCGCTGTACCGCCTGTCGATCGAACGCGCCAAGCCGGACGCCGAGCGTGAAGCCGGTTATCAGGAGCGCGACCTGCCGACCCTGGAAGGCAATCTGCGCCAGATGGACCGTCGCTACGTCGCCGGCATGGACCAGCAGCTGCAGCAGTACTGGCTGGACCAGTACGTCGCGCTGCCGGCGGCACAGCGCAACAACGAGGTTCTCAACCAGTGGCTGGGCGGCAGCGATGCCGGGGCCGTCAACGGCCTGGTGAAGAAGCTGGCCGGCACAGGACTGGGCAGCCTCGATGCACGCCTGAAGTGGTTCAAGGCCGACCGTGCCGCCTTCGAGGCCAGCACCGATCCGGCCATCCAGTACGCCGTGGCCGTGATGCCGGCCCTGCTGAAGCAGGAAGAACAGAGGAAGATCCGCGAAGGCGAATCGCTGACGGCCCGTCCGCTGTACCTGCAGGCGGTGGCGGACTACAAGAAGAGCAAGGGCGAGTTCGTCTATCCCGATGCCAACCTGTCGCTGCGCATCACCTTCGGCAATGTCATGGGCTATGCCAAGGACGGTGTCCAGTACACCCCGTTCACCACGCTGGAAGGCGTTGCGGCGAAGGAAACCGGCGTCGATCCGTTCGACTCGCCGAAGGCACTGCTGGATGCGGTCAAGGCCAAGCGGTATGGCGGCCTGGAGGACAAGCGGATCGGCTCGGTGCCGGTGAACTTCCTGTCCAACCTGGACATCACCGGTGGCAACTCCGGTTCGCCGGTGCTCGATGCGCACGGCAAGCTGGTCGGCCTGGCCTTCGACGGCAACTGGGAATCGGTCAGCTCCAACTGGGTATTCGACCCGGTGATGACCCGCATGATCGCGGTGGACAGCCGCTACATGCAGTGGATCATGCAGGAAGTGGCCCCCGCGCCGCAGCTGCTGAAGGAATTGAACCTGGCGCAGTAAGGTTCATGCTGGCGCCGCCGGGCGATGCCCGGCGGAATCCGTCTGCAATCCCGAAACCCCGCGATCCCCGTCGCGGGGTTTTTTCATGTCCCGACCGGTGCGATGCGCCGAACAGGTATCATCCCTGTTCCGCGTACTTCACAGGATGTGAACGAAACGCGGCCCTCTCCTCCCCCCAGGACTCCTTGCACGCATGCGCATCCTGCTTGCCCGCCACGGCGAAACCCCGTGGAACGCCGAAGGCCGCTACCAGGGCCAGATCGACATCCCGCTTTCGCCCATCGGCGAAGCCCAGGCCCAGGCGCTGGGCGCCCGCCTGGCATCCGTGGACATCACCCGTGCGGTAGCCTCGCCGCTGTCGCGCGCCCAGCGCACCGCCCAGCTGGCCCTCGGCGCCGACCGTGCCGGCACGCTGCAGACCGAACCGGATCTGCAGGAAATCGCCCATGGCGAGTGGGAAGGCCTGCTGGCCAGCGAGATCAACGAGAAGGACCCGTCGCGGTTGAAGGCGTGGCGTGAGGAACCCGATACCGTGCTGATGCCGGGCGGCGAGTCGCTGCGTCTGGTGCTCGAGCGCAGCTGGCGCGGCCTGGCACGCGCCAGCGAGGGCCTCGGGGAGCACGACACGCTGCTGGTGGTCGCACACGATGCCGTCAACCGGGTGATCCTGTGCAGGGTGCTGGGCCTGCCGCTGTCGCGGCTGTGGACCTTCCGCCAGGCACCGACCACGTTGAACCTGCTTGAAGGTCCGGACCTGGAGAGCCTGGAGGTCGTGCGCCTCAACGACTGCGCCCACCACACCCCGTTCTTCGGCGAAGCCAAGCACCGCGCCCTCTGATCCCTGTCCACATCGAACCACCCTGCTTCTGCTGGAACCGCTGCCGTGACGAACCTGCCGACCACCCTGGCCGAATGGCTGGATTACATTGAACGCCAGCACCCGGCGACGATCGACATGGGCCTGGAGCGCGTCCGCGCCGTGGCCACGAGGATGGGACTGGGCGCGCCGGCCAAGCGCACCATCGTGGTCGGTGGGACCAACGGCAAGGGCTCCACGGTCGCCTTCATCGAGGCCATCGGCCGCGCTGCAGGCTGGAAGGTGGGGGCCTACACGTCGCCGCACCTGCTGCGCTACAACGAACGCGTGCGCATCGATGGGCAGGATGCGGAGGATGCCGCTCTGGTGGCGGCATTCAACGCCGTCGAAGCTGCGCGTGGCGACATCACCCTGACCTACTTCGAGTACGGCACGCTGGCCGCCCTGCAGCTGTTCGCGGGGGCGGCGCTGGATCTGGCGGTACTGGAAGTCGGGCTGGGCGGGCGTCTGGATGCGGTCAACATCGTCGACGCCGACGTGGCCGTGATCACCACGGTGGACATCGACCATGCCGAGTGGCTGGGCGAGGACCGTGAAGCGATCGGTGCGGAAAAGGCCGGCATCATCCGCGGCTGGAAACCGGTGATCCTGGGCGAGACCGACCCGCCGTCGAGCGTGCTGGCACGGGCCTATCTGCTGGGCGCGAACGCCATCCGCGGCGGCAGCGACTACTTCTACGAGCCGATCGATGCCCAGCGCTGGCGCTGGCGCGATGTCGGCCTGCGCATGGAACTGCCGACCCCCGCGCTGGCCGGTCCGATCCAGCTGGCCAATGCGGGTGCGGCCATTGCCGCGCTGCGCGCGCTGGACCGGCCGCTGCCACGCGCGGCGTGGGCGGCTGGCATCGCCGCGGCCCGAATCAACGGTCGCCTGCAGGCATTCGATCGTGATGGCGTGCAGGTGCGGGTCGATGTGGGTCACAACCCGCAGGCGGCCGGCCAGCTGGCACGCGCGCTGAAGGCCGAAGCTATCCCGGGCCGGACCCTGGCGGTCTATGCCGCGTTGCAGGACAAGGATGCGGAAGGCGTGGTGCAGGCGCTGCAGGAGGTGGTGGATGAGTGGACGCTGGCCGGCCTGGAAGGTCCGCGCGGACAGAGCGCGCAGCAGCTGCAGGCACGCCTGCACGGCACCGCTGCGGTCACCGCACGGTTGGCCGGCACTGTCGAGCAGGCACTGACGCAGGTGCTGGCACAGGCCCAGCCAGGCGACCGCGTACTGGTATTCGGTTCGTTCCACACGGCCGCTGCGGCCCTGCAGTGGTTGCAGCCCGCGCCCTGATCCACGTTCAGCCAACGCCGACGCCGTCCGGTCCGGCACCCGTATAATCGACCGCAACCCCCGGACAGTTGCCTGCCTCACGTGGATACGCCTCTGAAACAGCGATTGATTGGTGCCATTGTGCTGGTGGCACTCGCCGTGATCTTCCTGCCGATGCTGGTGAAGGGGCCGGCGCCGGACAGTGGCGTCGCCAGTGTGCCGATCGCAGCGCCCAATGCGCCCGCCGACGGCCAGTTCGAGACGCGTGAGCTGCCGCTGGTCGCCCCGGCCGGGGGCGCCACCGGCCTGCAGAGTGGCCAGGCCGCACCGCTGCAGGACGCAGCCGCGCCCGCCACGCCGCCGACCGTGGACACCTCGCCGGCGGTGGCTGCCGGCAACTATGCGGTGACATTCGGCGCCTATGGCAGCAAGGCCGACGCCGATGCGGTGATCGCCTATCTGAAGCGTTCGCAGCTGCCGGGCTTTGCCGAGGCGGCGACCATCAACGGCCGGCAGGCGTGGCGCGTGCGCGTCGGACCGTATGCCGATCGCGCCCAGGCCGAGGCGGCCCGCCTGCAGGCGGTGAAGATCCGCTCCGACGTCCATGCCGAGGTGATCACGCTGGATGCGCCCGCAGCTGCGGCTGCACCGGCCGCCGCTGCTCCGGCGCCGGCGGCACCGTCGGCCAGCACCCCGGCGGCGGCGTCCACGCCGTCGGCCACGGGCAACCCGGTGCGCAGCGAGAGCCTGCCGCCCAGCACGCCGGTCGCCAAGCCTGAAGCACCGAAGGCAACGGCGACGCCGGAGGCGACGAAGCCGGTCGCCAAGCCCGAGCCGAAGCCGCAACCGCAAACCCCGGCCGCGCCGGCGGCGGGCGGTGTTGGTTTCGCGGTCCAGCTGGGGGCGTTCGGCCAGGCCAACGACGCCAACGCGCTGCGCGACAAGGTGCGCGCTGCCGGATTCAGTGCCTTCGTCGAGCAGGTCCGCACCGAAAAGGGCACCCTGCATCGCGTGCGCGTCGGGCCGGTGGCCAACCGCGCCGATGCCGAGCAGCTGAAGGCCCAGGTGGCGGCCAAGGTCGGCGTGGCCGGCATGGTCCGACCGCACCCGTGATCACGCGCGCTGTCCGCCGCTGTCGTCGGCAGGAGCGGGCAGCGTGATCGACATCGTGCTGGGCGTGCTGATCGGTGCGTCGGTGCTGTTCGGCTTCATCCGCGGTTTCGTCGGCACGGTGGTCGCGCTGGTGTCCTGGCTGCTGGCCGGCTGGATGGCGTTCACCTTCGGCAATCAGGCATCGCACTGGTGGGCGGCGCCGCAGCCACCCGGCACGGGTCACTATCTGGCCGGCTATCTGGGGGTGTTCGTGCTCACCGTGGTGGCGGTCGGGCTGGTCGGGCTGTTGCTGAAGGCAGCGATCAAACTGACCCTGCTGGGCGGCGTGGATCGCCTGCTGGGCGGTGCCCTGGGCCTGGTCCGCGGCCTGTTCTTCGCCAGCGTGCTGTTGCTGCTGGCCGGTTTCACCGCGTTGCCGGCTGAGCCGGCATGGCAGCAGTCGCAGGTGCGGCCGTTGCTGCAGCCGGCGGTGGCCTGGATGCAGGCCCAGCTGCCGCAGCTGGACGGCATGCTGCCACAGGCGCTGCCGCTGGACGGCCTGCTGCCGGGGGCACTGCCCTTGCCCCTGCTCGAGAATGCCCCCACCTCCTCGCAGGTATTGGGCAAGCCGGCGCCGACAGGCGATAATGGCGTTCTCAACGAGGTAGTGGCGGGCGGCGGATGGCCGCGGCCCGTGGACGTGGAGCGGGAGCCCCGGCCGGCCCCCACACTGCCCAGCAACATCGAGCCGGCGCCCGCGCGTCCGGCCCGGCCCGCGCCTGCCGCGGGCGGGACCCCAGGCCAGGCACGGCCACCTTCCTTGTAACTGGGCACAGCCCAGCGGAGACCTCGCACCATGTGTGGCATCGTCGGAATCGTCGGCAACCAGAACGTCGCCGGGCAGTTGTATGACGGCTTGACCGTCCTCCAGCATCGCGGCCAGGACGCGGCAGGCATCGCCACCGCCAACGGCAGCCGCCTGCGGGTGCAGAAGGCCAACGGCCTGGTCCGCGACGTGTTCGACGCACGCACCATGTCCACCCTGGAGGGCAGCGTCGGTATCGCCCACGTGCGGTATCCCACGGCCGGTTCGGAAGGCATGGACGAGGCGCAGCCGTTCTACGTCAATTCGCCGTATGGCATCGCCCTGGCGCACAACGGCAACCTCATCAACACCGAGGCTCTGCGCCAGCAGGTGTTCGAGCAGGACCGCCGCAACGTCAACACCGATTCGGACAGCGAAGTGCTGCTGAACGTGTTCGCCTACGAACTGGAACAGCAGCGCCAGCTCAGTCCGGAAGCCGCCATCCGCGCGGTGGCCGGGGTGCATCGTCGCTGCAAGGGCGGCTACGCGGTGGTCAGCGTGGTGCTGGGCCTGGGACTGGTTGCCTTCCGCGATCCGCATGGCATCCGTCCGCTGGTGCTGGGCAAGCGCAGCCATGCCGAGGGCGACGAGTACATCGTCGCTTCCGAATCGGCCGCACTGGACGTGCTCGGCTTCCAGCGCGTACGCGACGTGCAGCCGGGCGAAGCGCTGGTCATCACCGCGCGTGGCGAGCTGTTCTCGGAAATCTGCGCCGAACCGGCCGAGCATACGCCGTGCATCTTCGAGTACGTGTACTTCGCCCGCCCGGATTCGATGATCGACAATGTCTCGGTGCACAAGGCGCGCATGCGCATGGGCATCAAGCTGGGCGAGAAGATCCTGCGCCTGCGCCCGGACCACGACATCGACACCATCATCCCGATTCCGGACACCTCGCGCGATGCGGCGCTGGAAATCTCCAATGTGCTCGGGGTGAAGTACCGCGAAGGCTTCATCAAGAACCGCTATATCGGCCGCACCTTCATCATGCCGGGGCAGGGTGAGCGGGTGAAGTCGGTGCGGCGCAAGCTCAACCCGATCCACCTGGAGTTCCGCAACCGGGTGGTGCTGCTGGTGGACGACTCGATCGTGCGTGGCACCACCAGCCAGCAGATCGTGCAGATGGCCCGTGATGCGGGCGCACGCAAGGTCTACCTGGCCAGTGCCGCGCCGCCGGTGCGCTTCCCGAACATCTACGGCATCGACATGCCGGCCGCCGAAGAACTGGTCGCGCACAACCGCAGCGTGGAAGAAATCGAGGCCCACCTGGGCTGCGACTGGCTGATCTACCAGGATCTGGAAGACATGGAAGCGGCCGTGAGCGAGGGCAACCCCGCACTGCGCAACTTCGACTCGTCCTGCTTCAACGGCCACTATCCCACCGGCATCGAACCGGGCTATTTCGAGCGCATCCAGCAGCTGCGTTCGGACGACGCCAAGCACAAGCGCCGCGCCTGAGGCCAAGGGCGTGGTCGAGCTGGCCGACGTCGGTGGTGACCTGCTGCGTGCCGCGCAGCAGTGCCTTGCAGAAGCCGATCCGCTGCGCAAGGTGGCCCTGACCCAGGCTCATGCCGCGGCATTCCGCGCGGGGCGGCTGAAGGTGGCGGTGGATGCGCCGCCACCGGAGCCGATCCGGATGCCGGGCAGGCCGGACCGCCTGGTGCTGGTCCATCCGCGCGAGGTGCCGCGGCGTGGCCTCGGTGGCGTGGAAGGGCGCGCCGCGTTCATCCATGCCATCGCCCACATCGAACTCAATGCGATCGATCTGGCCTGGGATGCCGTGTATCGCTTCCGCGGCCTGCCCGCAGCCTTCCATGCCGACTGGGTCAGTTGTGCCGATGACGAGTCGCGGCATTTCATGCTGTTGCGTGAGCGCCTGCTGGCACATGGCCACGACTACGCCGACTTCCCTGCGCATAACGGCCTGTGGGAGATGTGCGAGAAGACCGCACATGACGGCCTGGCACGCATGGCGCTGGTGCCCCGCGTACTGGAAGCGCGTGGCCTGGACGTGACACCGGGCATGATCGACAAGCTGCGCAACGTCGGCGATGGCGAGACCGCGGATGTGCTGGAGATCATCCTGCGCGAGGAAGTGGCGCACGTCGCCGCAGGTTCGCGCTGGTACCGCTGGTACTGCGAACGTGCCGGCGTTGAACCGCGCGCACGCTTCAAGGCACTGCTGGTCGAGTTCGCAGGCGGTTACCTGCACGGTCCGTTCAACCTGGAAGCCCGCCTGCTGGCCGGTTTCGATGCCGACGAACTGGCCAACCTGGTCGAACAGGCCGGCTGACCGGCAACGCGGGAGCCCCTTCCCGCCCTGCGCGGGCGCGTCTCATGTGTTCGGCAGCACCACCCGCTTGCCATCCACGGTCGGGCGGTTGATGTAGAACAGGCCGGGACCGGGTCGATACGGCAGCTCGCTCACGCCGGCATCGGCCGCATAGGTCAGCGCGGTATCGCCCAGTGCGTCGAAATTCCAGTGTGCCGACTGCATCAGGTAGCGTCTGCGCAGCAGTGCTTCCTGGGCCGGGGTGAGGGCCTGGCCGGCCATCAGCCGGCGCGCGATCGGCAGCAGTGCGTCGGGCAGTTCCCAGCCGGCAACCGCGTTGGCATCTGCGCGCCAGCGTACGCCGGCGGCGATGGCCTGCTGCTGCATCACCTGCAGGGCCACCAGCTGGTAACGCCAGTCGATGCGCCGACGCAGCACCACTGCCGCGGTGACGTACAACACCGGCGACAGCAGCACGCTGCGGCTGCCGGCGCGGCGTTGCTGCTGCCACTGGTGCCAGACATCGACCCACACTTCCTTTTCGCCCAGCCCGAGCTGCTGCCGCCAGCGTTCGGCATCCGCCTGCGCCTCGGCGTACACCGTCGTGGCCTGAAGCTGTGCCAGCGGGGGGACCTGGTAGTCGGCCACGCTTGGCCGGCGCAGCTGCTGCCGGCGTGGGCGACTGAGCAGCTTCGGTCCTTCCTCTGTCTGGTTGTAGCCACCGCCGATGTTGGCGTGCACGCCGGGCAGTGCGATCTCCACGTGCGCTGCGGCCACCCGCGTGAGCGGGTAGTGCTGGCGATGTTCGTCGCGCGCGACCAGCTGCACGACACGTCCGGCGATGTCGGCGGCGAGGGCGACGCGTGGTCGCTCATCGGCTCTTCCCCCGCTTACGGCGACGACCGTGTCGAACAGGCCGATGAAGCGCAGCAGCGGTCGTGCCGGCGCGAAGCCGGCGGCGCACACCAGCCCCGCGTCCTGCAGCAGTTGCTGCCAGCGGGCCGTATCCCAGGCCTGCAAGCGGTTGGCGGCATCGCGCGCCGCCGCCGCCCCGCGCGAGTATCCGAACAGATCCAGCTGCACGGCCTGCACAGGCCTGTGCCAGCGCGCGGACACGCTGGTCAATGCTGCCGGCAACAGCTCGTTGAGCGCGCGCTCGACCTTGGCACGCACACCGCTGGCGCCGATGCCGAAGGCCAGTCCCAGCAGATCGTCTTCGGCATCATCGCGGGTGCCCACCCCTTCCACGTAGATGGCCAGCGAGGGGAACGGCAGCGTCTCCTGGCGGCTGTCCGGATACAACCGGTGCAGCCTTGCAACGTTGGTCAGGCCATTGTCGTAGCTGCTGGTCAACCGGCTCTGATAGGTCGAATCATCGTCGGCACGCAGCACGGCAGGGCGGGGTTGCGGCACCTGGACGTGTCCGCGCGCCAGGTTGTGCGCGTTGTTGCGGGTGCCATCGAAGAACAGACCAATCCGCAGCACGGCATCGTCATGGGTGTCCTGCGCTGGTGCCATGTGCATTCCCCGTCGTGGCTACGTCACGGTAGCGCGAAAGCGGTGTGTTGGCGAAGTGTAGCGACGCTGTTGACGTGACTGAACGCAGATGCGGTCGATCACAGATCCAGATTCTCATTCCGACCGCCTATTGAATTCACACGACCTGCGCAGGCCAGATGGCCGGACCCGACACAACGGGTCGTGCTGCATCACTGCTGTTCACTTCATTCAAGGAGCGACGAAATGATGTCCAGATCGATTGGCAAGACGGCGGGTGGCCTGTTGCTGGGAATGTCGGTGGTTGCGGCCGCCGGTGCTGCACCGTTGTTCGAGCCGGTGACGGTACTCAGTCGTGCATCGGCAAGCAGTGAACCTGCGCTGGGCCGGTTGCTGGCGACGCCGTCCACGGCCGCCGTGCAGGAGGTGCGGGTCGATGCCGCTGCCACCGCGCAGCCGCAGCTGGAGTTCGAGCTGCTTGGCCAGCGGGTGCAGGCGGTACGCAGCAAGGTCGAAACGCTGCCCGACGGCGGCTCTGTCTGGTACGGCCAGCTCCGCTCCGCGTCGGGCAGGCTGCAGGCGGCCACCTCCAATGGACAGGATGACCCTGGCAATTCGGTGATCCTGGTCCGCTCCGGCGACACGCTGACCGGCTCGATCCGCAAGGACGGCAAACTCTACCGGCTGCGTCCGCTCGGCAACCGCCACGTCCTGGTGGAAGTGGATGAATCGCGGATGCCGGCCGACCACCCGGCCGACTACAACCAGTTGCCGAAGATTCCGCTGCCGGCCGATGACCGCATCGGCATTGCCCAGGCGTCTTCGGGAACGCCGGCGACCATCCGCGTACTGGTGGTGGCCACCAATGCCGCCGTCGCCGCCTATGGCGGCAACATGCAGTCGCTGGTGCAGCTGGCGGTCGCCGAGTCGAACCAGGGCTACACCAACAGCAATGTCGGCCTGACGCTGCAGCTGGCCCGCTACGAGACCACCAGTTACAGCGAATCCGGCGACTTCAATACCGATCTGGCACGTTTCCGCGGCACCAGCGACGGCTACATGGACAGCATCCACAGCAGCCGCAATACCTACACGGCCGATGTCGGCGTGCTGCTGATCAACAACGCGTCGTACTGCGGCCTGGCCTCGGGCATCGGCTCAAGCGCATCCACCGCGTTCGCGGCGGTGTACTGGGATTGCGCGACCGGCTACTACTCGTTCGCCCACGAGATCGGCCACCTGCAGAGCGCGCGGCACGATCTCGCCAACGATCCGAGCACGTCGCCGTACGCCTATGGCCATGGCTATCGCTATGAGCCGTCCAGCGGTACCGGCTGGCGCACCATCATGGCGTACAACTGCACCCGCAGCTGCCCGCGCCTGAATTACTGGTCCAATCCGAACATCAGCTACAACGGCATCCCGATGGGCACTGCCAGCACCGCCGACAACCAGCGCGTGCTGGTCAATACCAAGCACACCATCGCCGGCTTCCGGTAACCGGTACTCGGGGCGCACGACCCGGGGTCGTGCGCTGCCGTGGATGGGCGGGCCTCAGGTCAGCGAATCCAGCGTCCAGCCCTGTGGCGTCACCCGCAGTACCGAGCCCTGCTCGTACCAGTCACCCAGAACGATGCGGGTGCAGCTGCGTCCGCCGGCCTGCAGTGCATGGATCGCCGGGCGGTGGGTGTGGCCGTGGATCATGGTGTCCACGCCGTGACGGATGAAGGTGGCCTCCACTTCGGCTGGGGCCACGTCGGTCACTGTCTCGAACTGCACGCGGTCGCCCTGTTTCATTTCCGACTGCCGTGCCTGGCTCGCTTCACGGGCCTTCTGTGCGAAGGCAATGCGTGCGGCCAGCGGTTGCGAGAGGAACTGCGCCTGGAAGGCCGGATCGCGCGTCTGCGCGCGGAACTGCTGGTAGGGAATGTCGTCGGTGCACAGCAGATCGCCGTGCTGCAGCAGCACCGCACGGCCGTACAGCTCGATCACGCAGGGGTCGGGCAGGATGCGCAGGCCGGCGCGGCGTGCGTAGTCTTCGCCAAGCAGGAAATCGCGGTTGCCGCGGATGAAGTACACCGGCACGCCGCTCTCGGCGAGCGTCCTCAACGCGTCCGCCACCGCATCGGCGGCGGGTGAGGGCGTGTCGTCGCCGATCCAGGCCTCGAACAGATCGCCCAGGATGTACAGCGCGTCCGCGCCGGGCGCCTGTTCGCGCAGGAAACGCAGGAACAGGTCGGTGATTTCCGGACGGCTCGGGTCCAGGTGCAGGTCGGAAATGAACAGCGTGGTCATGCCGGCATTCTAGGTCATCCCGGATACCGGTAGCGCCGGGCCATGGCCGGCGAGCGCATCACACCGGCAGCGGCAGCCAGGCCAGGCTGGCCGACGCCAGCAGTGCGGCGATGCCGGTGGCGGCCAGCACATCGCTGGGGTAATGCAGGCCCAGCACGACCCGCGACAGGCCCACGCCGAGGGTGAACGGCACCAGCAGCGGCGCCAGCCAGGGGTAATAGGCCAACGCCACGATGGTGAACGACACCGCGTGCAGGGTATGCCCGGACGGGAAACTGAACTCGTCCAGCGGGGCCACCCAGGCCCGGATGCGCAGATCCGCGGCATACGGGCGGGGGCGCCGGGTCCAGCGCTTGAGGCCCTTGTACAGCAGCAGCGCGGCCAGGCCGGTGGCGGCCATGTGCACCGATGCGCGCAGCCCGTCGAAGCCATCGATCGCCACCAGTACACCCATCAGCACGTACCAGAACACGCCGTCGCCGAGCCGGCTGATGATCGAGAAAAGACGGCGCACGCGGCGACGCCGGCAATAGTGGTTCGCCCGCCGGCACAGGCGTGTTTCGCTGCCGCGCAGCAGTTCAAGCGGCGTGGTGCGCATGGCCGGTCCTCCGGGTGTTCGCCAGCTCGGCCAGCAGCGCATCGAACTCGGCCACCACCTGCTGCGGATGCAGCCGCTTCATCGCCCGTGCGGCCTGGCTGCCCAGTTCGCGGCGCAGCGTGTCATCGCTGGCCAGCTGCACGGCCGCTTCGACGAACTGCTCGTCGTTGTCCACAGCGGCACCGTTCTCACCGTTGCGCAGGTACTCACGCGCCGCGCCGTAATCGAAGGCCACCGTGGCCAGGCCGCTGGCCATGCTTTCCAGGGTCACGTTGCCGAAGGTCTCGCTGCGGCTGGGGAACAGGAACAGATCGCCGCTGGCGAAATGGCGGGCCAGCGCTTCGCCGCGCTGGATGCCGCAGAAGATGAAGTCGGGGTTCTCATGCGCCAGCTTCTCCCGTGCGGGTCCGTCGCCGACCCAGACGAAGCGTGCCTTCGGCCGTATCTGCTGCAGGCGGCGGAACGCCTTCACGGCCAGTCCGAGGTTCTTCTCGGCGGCGATGCGGCCGACGTAGATCGCTGCCAGGCCATTGCCGTCGATACCCCACTCTTCGCGCAGGGTGGGGTCACGCCGGCCGGGGTCGAACTGCTGGCTGTCGACCGCGCGGGCCAGCAGCCGGACGCGTTCGAAGCCCTGTTCGGCAAGGAACTGCTGGAGCTCCCGGGTAGGCACGAGGGTCGCGTCGGCCTGGTTGTGGAAGCGGCGCATCCAGCGCATCGCGGCGGCCTGCAGCCAGGCGACCCCGTAGTCGGGCAGATACTCGTCGAAGCGGGTGTGGAAGCCACTGGCTACCGGGATGCCGAGGCGCCGCGCGGTACGCAGCGCCGACCAGCCCAGCGGGCCTTCGGTAGCGACATAGATCGCATCCGGGCGCTGCTGCTGCCAGTGGCGACCGAGCCGGATCGGGGCCGGCAGGCCGAACCGCAACCCGGGATAGCGGGGCAGGGCGGCGCCGGGCACCAGCAGGGTACCGGGAGCGGAATCCAGCGCTTCACTGGCCTGGCGTGGCCGGATCAGGTCGATCTCGTGCCCGGCCGTCCGCAGGCCCTGTTCCAGTCCCTGCACGGTCAGTGCGACGCCGTTGACTTCCGGCGGATACGTCTCGGTGACGATGGCATAGCGCATGGCGGGCCTCCGGTTTCCCGGCATGCTCGGACCTGGCGATGTAGCCGACATGACGGCTTGGCGACACAGGCATGACAGACGCGCAGGAGTGCCGGCGGCGGGGCCGGGGCCAGAAAAAACCACGGCCCCGAAGGGCCGTGGTCGTGGAGCATCGCAGTGCGATCGATCAGAAGCGCTGCTGGTACTTCATGTAGATGAAACGACCGATGTCGTAGCCGCCGTAGTACGAGAACGCGGAGTTCGGCTTGCTGTACATGATCGGGCCGGACTTCTCGAACACGTTGTTGGCGCCGACGGCGACGGTCGCATCCCACGGCAGGTTGTAGCGGAACTGCACGTCGTGGAAGGTCACCGAACCACGCTCGTTGTAGTTGCGCGAGCCCTTGTACCACGGTGCATACACGCCCGGATCCGAGCACTCGTCCGGATACAGACCAATGTTGGAGCAGGTCTCCTTCACGCCCGAGTAGTAGCGCGCGGTCCAGGTCACGCCGAAGTCACCCAGATCGTAGCCCAGCGCCAGGTTGGAACGGACGCGGAAGGCGCTGCCGATGCCGTTGGTGACGATCGGAACGATCGAGCTGTCGTTCGAGGTGCGATAGGTCGCACTGGACACGTAGGTGGTGGCCGAATTCACGTTGAACTTGCCGAACCGGGTGTCCAGACGGTAGCTCACATCCAGGTCGTAACCTTCGGTTTCCATGAAGCCCGCATTGCGGTTGCCGAACTTCAGGTTGGTCACGATGCCGGTCACCGGGTCACGCTGGAAGCGCGTGCAGCGCGAATCGATGCCTGCTTCGTAGCAGTCCTGCAGGATCTGGGTCGGCGTATCGGCAATGATCGTGTTGTCGATGCGGATCTTCCACCAGTCCAGCGAGGCGTTGAAGCCCTGGATGAAGCTCGGGCTCCAGACCAGGCCCAGCGTCTTGCTGGTCGAGGTTTCCGGAGTCAGCTGCGGATTGGAGCCGGAGGTGAATGGCACCGGCGTGGCATCGGTGGAGGTGTTCACCGGAGTGCCGCCCTGGCGCAGCTGGCGGAAGGTATCGGCATTGGCGATGTCACGGGCGCAACGCGCACGGACTTCGGCGCTGGAGGCCGAGGAACCGAAGCGGGTGTCGCACGGATCGCTGAACTGCGCGAAGGTCTCGGAGCCACCACCGAACAGATCGTTGATGGTCGGGGCGCGGAAGCCCTCCGCCCAGGTGCCACGCACCATCAGCGAGTCGATCGGCTTCCACTTGAAGCCGAACTTGCTGTTGAGGGTGTTGCCGAAGGTGTTGTAGTCCGAGAAACGGGTAGCACCGTTGAAGCTCAGTTCCTTCGCGCCCGGCAGATCGGCCAGCACCGGAACGTTCACTTCCAGGTAGGCTTCATTGACGGTGTAGTCGCCACCGGTCGGGCCAGCCGCGAGGTTGGTGGTGGCGCCGGTCTGGGCCAGGGCATCCGGGGTGTACTTGCCTTCTTCCTTGCGGCTTTCCACGCCGAAGGCGAAGCCGAGGTCACCGGCCGGCAGGGTCACGATGCTGCCCGCGATGCTGGCGAAGAAGTTCTTGGAGGTGGTGCGGCCCTTGGTGATCTCATCCGGGAACAGCCACGCCTGCAGTTCTTCGTTGCCATAGATGCCATCGGCAGCGGTGGTGCCGTACGGAACCAGCGGGTTCCACGGCTTGCAGACGTCGTAGGAGATCGGAGCAGCGGCAGTGCCGCACTGCACCTTGCCGGTGGCAGCGTTGAAGAAGGACGGACCTACGCCGGCCGCGACGCGACCCTTGTGCAGGTTGCCGGTCGCCACCGATTCCAGCTCGTTGCGGTTGTACTGGTAGCCCACTTCCCAGTCGAAGTAACGCTCGCCGATGTCGAACGAGCCGTCGAACGAGGCCACCGCGCGGTAGGTCTTCAGCTCGCTGGTGGTCACGCGCGGCACTTCCCAGGTGCGGCGGTTCCAGGCCACCGCAGTCGGGGTGGCGAAGCCGTGCTGGTTGCCGAACGGGTTGAAGTAGCTGTCGATCGACATGGAGCCGACACCGGCGGTGCTCGACTGCAGCGGATAGCCCGCGATCTGGCGGGTGGACTCGCGCTGGTTGTAGCCCAGCTCGGTGCGGAAGTTGACGTTGTCGGTGATCTTGAACCGGCCGTCGAAGTAGATCGAGTCGCGCTTGACCGGGTACATCACGTGCATCTGGTCGTTGGCATTGCTCACGTCACCGGTGAAGGGCGTGGTGCTGGTGAGGTGGTAATTGGCCGGATTGGTCGGGTCCGTGCCACGGTTGAGCGAGTAGCCACAGCCTGCCGGAGGCGTCGCATTGCAACCAGGACCGCGCACGCCGGTGAACTGGCCGTACTGGCTGATGGTGGTCCAGTTGCTGCTGTCGTTCGGGTGGCGATCGGTCATGCCGTACTGGCTGAAGCCGCGGTCACGTGCCCACACGCCCTTCTCTTCTGCATGCTCGGCCGACAGGGTCAGCGAGATGCGGTCGTTGTTCCAGCCGGCGACCACGTCGAAGCGGTCGCGCGCGCCGTCGCCCTCGCTGTACTGGCCGTGGTAGACGTTGGCGGTCACGCCGGTGACGTTGGAGCGGGTGATGATGTTGACCACGCCAGCCATGGCATCCGAACCATAGATCGCAGAAGCGCCGTCCTTCAGCACCTCGATGCGCTCCACTGCCGACACCGGCAGGGAGGAAACGTCCTGGTAGCCGGACGTGCTGATGCCCAGGCGCTTGCCGTTGACCAGCACCAGCGTGCGCTGCGTGCCCAGGTTGCGCATGTCGATGTAGGTGCCGCCCGCGTTCTCGCCCGCGGTCAGCGCATTGGCGCGGCTGATTGCCGGGCTGCCCATCGCGGTGACGTTCTGCAGGATGTCGGCAACCGAGCTGAAGCCCTGGCGCTCGATATCGTTGCGGCTGATCGCGAACACCGGCTGGGCGGTTTCCACGTCGACCTGACGGATACGCGAACCGGTGATCTCGATACGGTCCAGGTTGGTCGGCGAAGCAGTGCTTTCGCTCTGGGCGAACGCGGGCAGTGCCGCCAGCGTTGCAGTGGTAGCCAGGGCATAGCGGATCGCCTGCCCCAGGGCGGTGGTGCGTGAAGTCATACGAGCTCTCTCTCTCAGGTCGTGCAACGGACGCCAAAAAGGGCGTCGAAGAAGCCGGAAGGTCGTGCGACCGGACCAGCGACCCGATAGTAGTCTCGTTGGTTAATGCTGTGTAAAGAGGGTGTGTCGAACAAATTAACGCTTTGTCACAAATATTCACAAAACATGAACAAAAGCAGTCGCTTACGATGCCGTCGCGGATGGACCGCCAACGATGGGCTGACGCGATGCAGCAGGAAAAGCCGCCAGATTGCGCAAAGTGTCACCGAATGTAACGCCGAGGCGCGCCTATTCAGGCAACGAAGGGACGGAACTGGATGCCGAGGCCGGCGATGCCGTCGGTCTCGCCGATCAGGTCGGCGCGCAGCAGCGGCCGGGCGTCGATGAACGCCTGCGGCACGATCAGCGACAACCGGTTGTCATCGGCGGTCAGTTCCAGCGGCGGCAGCGGGGCGTCCTCATGGGCGCGGTTGAGCAGCACCGCCAGGCGCAGCAGCGCGGCCAACCGCCGCGCGGTCAGCAGCAGGCGCTCGGGCAGGGCGTCGAACGCGGTCTTGCCCACGCTGCGGCGATGGCTGCGGACCAGGGCCGCCAGCATCTGCTGCTCCTGCCGCGAGAAGCCGGCGATGTCCGAGTGTTCCAGCACGTAGCTGCCATGCACGTGATAGCCGCTGTGGGCGATCATCAGCCCCAGCTCATGCAGGCGTGCCGCCCAGCCGAGCATGCGGGCATCGTCAGCATCGAGCTTCCAGCGTTCCTGTACCTGCTCCAGCAGCGACAGGGCGGTGTCCTGCACGCGGTCGGCCTGGACGGTGTCGATGCCGTAACGGTGGGTGAGCGCAGCGACCGATTCGTCGCGCAGGTCGTTCTCGCCGGCACGGCCGACGATGTCGTAAAGGATGCCTTCGCGCATCGCGGCCTTGCTGACCAGCAGCTTCTGCAGGCCCAGCGCCTGGAAGGCCGCCTCCAGCACCAGGATGCCGCCCGCGATGATCGGGCGGCGATCGCTGGACAGGCCCGGCAGCACGATGTCGTCGATCTTCTTGGCCTTGAGCAGCTCGTCGCGCAGCTGTGGCAGGGCTTCGGCGGTGATCGCCCCCTTGCTCAGCTTCATCGTCGCGCAGATCTCGCTGATCGCCTTGTGGGTGCCCGAAGAACCCAGTGCCTCCTGCCAGCCCAGCGCACGGTACTTGCTGGCGAAGGGCTGGAACTCGCGACCGATCTCGGCCAGTGCATCCTTCCAGCGCTTCTTGCTGAGCTTGCCGCCCGGAAAGAAGCGGCGGGTGCTGGCAATGCAGCCGGCCTGCAGGCTCTCGCGCTCGAGGGTCTGCATGCCCATGCCGATGATGAACTCGGTCGAGCCACCGCCGATGTCGATCACCAGCCGGCGCTCGCCCGGTTTGGGCGGCTGGGCATGGGCGACGCCCAGGTAGATCAGGCGCGCCTCCTCGCGGCCGCTCACCACTTCGATGGCATGTCCCAGCGCGGTTTCGGCGGGAACCAGGAACGACTGCGGTGAACGCAGCTGGCGCACGGTATTGGTGGCCAGTGCACGCACGCGGTGCGACGGGACATTGCGGATGCGCTGGCCGAAGCGGGCCAGGCATTCCAGTGCGCGTTGCCGTGCCGCAGCCGACAGGCCCCCCTTGCCATCCAGACCGTCGGCCATGCGCACGGTTTCGCGCAGGCGGTCGATCACCCGCAGCTGGCCGAGCGTGTAGCGCGCGATGACCATGTGGAAACTGTTGGAGCCAAGGTCGATGGCGGCCAGCAGGTCGCCATCCTGCAATGCGGGCGGAGTCGTGGTGGTATGCGGCATGGGCGAATGTTAGCCGAAGGGGCGGTGTGCTCGTCACCGCATGGCCTTCACATTTTGTCGGGGGGCGTTCGGTAGTGCCGGCCGCTGGCCGGCAAGGTCAACGTCAACGTCAACGTCAAAAGCGGGTTTTCTGAGGGATGGCGGGGTGGGTCCGGTTGAGGGGGACGCCGTAAACCCATCCATGGGGGCTTGGTCACGGCATCCATGCCGCTCACGGGGTCGGATCCCGTTGCTGCGCAACGAGCTCTGACCCCGGTGTTCTAGATTGGACGCATTGTGCCGACCAAGGCCGGCACCTACCGGGTCAGAGACCCTGCATCAACGCCATCTGCGCCGAATGCGGGGCCTCGTCGTGGGCCGGGGCACGCTTGTGGTAGATGCCATCGGCATCCAGTTCCCAGGCGTTGAGGTTGTCGTCCAGGTAGTTCTGCAGGACTTCGCGGTAGACCCGCTTGGCCAGCAGCGGGTCCAGGATCGGGAAGCAGGTCTCGACCCGCCGCAGCAGGTTGCGCTCCAGCCAGTCGGCGCTCGCGCAGTACAGTTCGGGCGCACCATCGTTGCCGAACCAGTAGACCCGGCTGTGTTCCAGGAAGCGGCCGACGATGGAGCGGACACGGATGTTGTCGGACACGCCCGGGACGCCGGGACGCAGGGTGCAGGCGCCACGGATGATCAGGTCGATCTGCACTCCGGCCTGCGAGGCGGCGTACAGCGCGCGGATTACCTGGGCCTCGTTGAGGGCGTTCATCTTGGCGATGATGCGTGCCGGGCGGCCCGCAGCCGCGATGCGCGTCTCGCGCTCGATCCGCGCCAGGATGCCGGTATGCAGGGTGAAGGGCGACTGCAGCAGGCGCTTGAGCTTCATCTTCGAGGCCAGCCCGGACAGCTGCTGGAACAGCAGGTGCACATCATTGCCGATGTCCGCATCGGCGGTGATCAGGCTGATGTCGGTGTACGCGCGCGCCGTACCGCTGTGGTAGTTGCCGGTGCCCAGGTGCACGTAACGGCGCAGCTTGCGACCTTCGCGACGCACGATCAGCAGCATCTTGGCATGGGTCTTGTAGCCGACCACGCCGTACACCACCTGTACGCCGGCTTCCTGCAGGCGATCGGCCAGCCCGAGGTTGGCCTCTTCATCGAAGCGTGCGCGCAGCTCGACCACCACGGTCACATCCTTGCCGGCACGTGCAGCCTGGATCAGCGCATCGACGATCAGCGAATCCTTGCCCGTGCGGTACAGGGTCTGCTTGATCGCCAGCACGTTCGGGTCCAGCGCCGCCTGGCGGATCAGGTCGAGGACCGCGGCGAACGCATCGAAGGGATGGTGCAGCAGCAGGTCCTGGCGCGCCACGGTCTCGAAGATGCCATCGGTGTCGCGCAGCGTGCGCGGCGTCATCGGCGGATATTTCAGGTCCGGCTGCGCGATGAGGTCGTACAGCTGGATGATGCGGTTGAGGTTGACCGGGCCGTCGATGCGATACACCGCGTTCTCGGTCAGGCCGAAGTTCTGCAGCAGGGTACGCACGATCTCGCGCGGCATGTCATGGGCGATTTCCAGCCGCACTGCCGGCCGGTAGCCGCGGTCGACCAGTTCATCGCGCAGTGCCAGCGCCAGGTTCTCCACTTCCTCCTCGTCCACCACCAGCTCGGAATTGCGGGTCACGCGGAACTGGTAGGCGCCCTGGACCTCCATGCCCGGGAACAGTTCATCCACGAAGGTGGACAGCACCGAGGACAGGAACACGAAGTTCTGCGAGCCACCGAGTTTTTCCGGCAGCTGGATGATGCGCGGCAGCGAGCGCGGTGCGCGCACGATGGCCAGGTGGCCGGCGCGGCCGAATGCATCGGTGCCCTTCAGCACGACGACGATGTTCAGCGACTTGTTGAGGATCTTCGGGAACGGATGCACCGGATCCAGGCCCAGCGGCGACAGCACCGGCATGATCTCGTTGCGGAAGTAGGCCCGCAGCCAGCGCTTCTGCCGATGGTTCCACGAATGGCGGCCGAGCACGCCGATGCCGGCATCCATCAGGGCCGGGCGCAGTGTCTCGTTCCAGCAGCGGTACTGCTGGTCCACCAGTTCGGCGGCGCGTTCATGGATGGCGTTGAGGATGGCCTGCGGGCTCATCCCGTCCGGAGCCGGCGGCAGGCCGTATTCCTGCGCGTGGCGGACGGCGGCGGCCCGGATCTCGAAGAACTCGTCGAGGTTGGTGCAGGAGATGCACATGAAGCGCAGGCGCTCCAGCAGGGGCACCTGCGGGTCCATGGCCTGGGCCAGCACGCGGAAGTTGAAATCCAGCTGCGACAGTTCGCGGTTGATGTACAGCGCCGGATCGCGCAGCGGATCGTTGTCCGGGCTCACGGGGAGAGGGAGGGATCCGAGGCTGCTCATGGCTTCATTCTTCGACGGAGGTCAGGGGGGCGGACTCGCGCGGGCGCACGTGGTCGGCATCGAAATGACAGGAGAACACCGATCCTTTGCCGACCTCGCTTTCGATCTCCAGCCGCGCATGGTGCAGGCCGAGGATGTGCTTGACGATGGAAAGGCCGAGGCCGGTGCCGCCGCTCTCGCGCGAGCGGCTGCTGGAAACGCGGTAGAAGCGCTCGGTCAGCCGCGGCAGGTGGGTTGCCGGGATGCCATAGCCGGTATCGCGCACGGCCAGCACCGCGCCGTCGCCTTCGCGACGGAACTCTACGGTGATGCGGCCGTCGGCCGGCGTGTAGCGCACTGCATTGGTGACCAGATTGGAGAAGGCGCTGTGCAGCTCCTTGGTCGAGCCCTGCAGGTCGACGCCGGCAAGGTCCTCGATGCTGATCTGGTGGCGACCCTGGCTGTGGGCCTCGGCTTCGCGACGCAGCGTGGCCAGCATCGGCTGCATGGCCACCACTTCCTCCTCGGTGTGCTCCTGCGACTCCAGCCGCGACAGGGTCAGCAGGTCTTCCACCAGCTGGGCCATGCGCTGGCTCTGCTTGCGCATCTCTTCAAGCATCGGGCCGGTGCCGGGGAAATCCTCCGGATCCATCATGTCCAGGTAGCCGTGCACCACGGTGAGAGGGGTGCGCAGCTCATGTGAAACATTGGCGACGAAATCGCGGCGGACCTGCTCCAGGCGCAGCAGCTTGCTGACATCACGGGCGATCAGCAGCCAGTAGTCCGACGAATACGGAATCAGGCGGAGGTTCAGGCGGATCGCTGGATCGACCGGCGAGGGCACGTCCAGGATCGGCTCGGCGTTGCGACCACCGGCCAGCCAGTGGGCCAGCGGCATCGGCTGCAACCGCTCGACAAGGGCCTCGCCCAGGTCGCCCGGGTGGTGCAGGCCAAGCAGGGCGGTGGCCGCTTCGTTGAACCACTGCACGCGCTGGCTGTTGCGGTCGAGCACCACCACTGCGTCGGGCAGCGCGGCGGCCGCGGCGCGGTAGCTGCGCAGCATGTCCAGCAGGCGCCGCTTGCGCACGCGCATTTCGACCTGGTTGCGGTACAGCAGGCGATCCAGTTCATTCCACACGCCCGTGCCTTCGGCGGTATCCCAGCGCTGGCGCGCGGTCAGCCGGCGCAGCACGCTGCGCAACCGCCAGTAATGCCAGGCCAGCGTCGCCAGCGCGCCCAGTGCGACGCACAACCACAGATGGCCCGTGAACCATCCCACCAGTCCGGCGAACAGCAGTACCGCGGCGACGGTAGCCAGCGTCTTCAACCAGGCAGAGCGGATGTGGCGGGGCATTGCGGTCTCGTCGATGAGGTGCGGTGGTTCACTGGAATGAACCAAGGGTTATAGCAGAGTTGCCGGCACCGGCACCCTTGGGTGCGCGATGCCGGCACGACGGGACTCAGGTGGCGGTCGAGAAGCGGTAACCCGCGCCGCGCACGGTCTGCACCATGTTCTCGGCATTGAACGGTTCCAGCGTCTTGCGCAGGCGGCGGATGTGCACGTCGATGGTGCGCTCCTCCACGTACACGCTGCCGCCCCACACGTGGTCGAGCAGCTGGGCGCGGGTGTACACGCGCTCGGGGTGGGTCATGAAAAAGTGCAGCAGGCGGTACTCGGTCGGGCCGATCGGCACCGGCTGTTCGTTGGCGAACACGCGATGCGCGGCACCGTCGATGCGGATCGGACCGACCGCCACGCTGCCGTCCTCGTCGTCTTCGCGGGCGCGGCGCATGACCGCACGGATGCGGGCCAGCAGCTCCCGGGCCGAGAACGGCTTGACCACGTAATCGTCGACGCCGGCTTCCAGGCCGCCGACACGGTCGTTCTCCTCGCCACGCGCGGTCAGCATGATGATGGGCACCTCGCGGGTCAGCGTCTCCTTGCGCCAGCGGCGCGCCAGGTCCAGGCCGCTGGTGCCGGGCAGCATCCAGTCCAGCAGGATCAGGTCGGGAACACGGTCGGCGATCGCGGTCTGGGCTTCGCGGGCATCACCGGCGTGGACCGGCTCGTAGTCACCCTTGCGCAGGGCGAAGGCGACCATTTCGCGGATCGCGGGCTCGTCGTCGACGATCAGGATACGTTTCTGCACGAGGGCACCGTAGGGCTCGGTTACTGGACGGGTGCCAGTAGACTACGGTTTGATGACATGTTTGTGACCATCGGGCCGGAACCGCTCCCGATTGCCACGGACCGGTCATGCAGCGCTCAGCGGCGGTCCAGGTCGGGGTCCTGCACGCCCTGCCGGCGCAGTTCCAGCACGGTCGGGGTGATCGATTCGATGCGCGCGTCGACCCGGGCCCGTCCCACGTAGTCCAGCGCGGGATTGCGCTTGAGTGCCTGCAGCTGCATCAGCGCCTGCTCCGGCCGGCCGCTGAGGAAGGCGGCCTCGGCGTAGGCCTCGCTGGCACGGACGCTGTCCCCGGCCAGTTCGCTGGCACGGGCGTAGCGCTGCTGGAACACCGGATCGTTACCACTTTGCGACAGCAGCGGCCGCAGCATGGCCTGCGCGCGCTGCCCCGCCTCGCGGTTGCCCTGTTCGTTGAGGATCTCGGCGTAGGTCAGCGCGACGGGCCGACTGTTGGGATGCTCACGCAGCAGCTGCTCGAAACGGGCATTGGCCTGCGTGGCCTGGCCCGAGCGCGATTCGGCCTCGGCCAGGGCCAGGGCTACCCACAGGCTGTCCGGATGGGCCTGCAGCAGGCCGTTCAGGGTCTGCCGCGCCTCGCCGGCACCGCTGCGTCCCCCCCGCATCACCGCCAGGGCCTGGCCGTAGCGCTGGGCATCGTTCAATCCACTCTTCTGGCGTTTGCCCAGGTCGGCGTACTCGCGCTCCACCTCGCCGGTGGAGTCGGCACTGAGCACCCGCAACCGTTCACGTGCCCAGTCGAAGTCGCCGCTGGGGCCCCGGCTGAGCTGGCCAACCGGCACCCGCAGCACACTGCTTGGCAGCAGCGGGTTGCTGCCGCGCAGCAGCGGTTCGGACAGGGTCGGGTCGGCCGGGTCCACCCGTTCCCTGCGCTCGCCGCTGGGCGTGGTGGTGGTCAGCAGCACCGTGTCCTTCTTCATCTGCTCGGCGCGGGCCTTCGCTTCGCTGATGCGCGTGATGTTGACCGGGTGCGTGCGCAGGAACTCCGGCACGCTGTAGCCGCCCTCGTTGCCGCGCATGGCCGTCGACATCCGCTCGAAGAAGCCGGCCATCGCGTCCACGTCGTAACCGCTGCGTGACAGGGTGCGTATGCCCAGCCGATCGGCTTCCGATTCGTTGGAGCGGGTGTAGTTGATCTGCCGCTGCTGCATCAGGCCCATGCCCGAGCTGATCGCGGCCATGGTCGCATTGCCTGAAGAGGTGCTGTTGCTGGCCTGTGCCGCCACCACCGCCGCCAGCATGCCCAGCAGGATCGGGATCTGGTCGCGCTGGGCGCGCTCGACCCCGCGCAGCACGTGCTGCTGGGTGACGTGGGCGATTTCGTGTGACAGCACCGCGGCAACCTCGTCTTCGCGTTCGGCCGTCAGCACCAGCCCGGCGTTGACCCCGATGTAGCCGCCCAGGGTCGCGAAGGCGTTGATCTGGCGGTCCTTCATCACGAAGAAGGTGTAGGGCTGGCGCGGCTGGTCGCTGTTGGACCCCAGGCGGGTGCCCATGGTCTGCAGCCAGTCATTGACCAGCGGATCGTCCAGCAGGTAGCCATAGTTGCGCAGCTCGCGCAGCATCATCGCGCCGTACTCGGCCTGGCGGGCCGGGGTCAGCAGCTCGCCGGCCGAGGAGCCGATGTCGGGCAGCTTCTCCTGGGCCTGGGCCAGCGGCATGGCCAGGGCGAAGGTGACGGCGGTCGAAAGCAGCAGGGCTCGCAAGCGGGAGGTCCTCGGGCGGGGCGCGCCAAGCGTGGCAGGGCAGGGGGCAACCATTCGTTAATCCACAGTGTTGCGGTGGTAGCGTGGAAATTCCAGCGCACCGGTACCATATGTAGACCGTCGATCCATCGTGGAGTTTCCCGTGACAGCCCAGACCGCCGGCGGTGCCCCCGCCATCACCATCTATTCCACTGCCGTCTGCCCGTACTGCGTGGCCGCCAAGAACTTCCTCAAGAGCAAGGGCCAGCAGTGGACCGAGGTCCGCATCGACCTGGACCCGGCCGAACGCGAGAAGATGATGGCGCTGACCCGCCGCACCAGCGTGCCGCAGATCTTCGTCGGCGACGTCCATGTCGGTGGCTATGACGACATGATGGCGCTGCACCGTGAAGGCAAGCTTGAGCCGCTGCTGGCCGGGCAGGGCCAGGCATGAGCGCGGCCGACGACGGCAGCAAGGACCGCATCGCCGAGTTCACCGCGTTCCGCAAGCGCATGAACGAGCGCATCCTGGGCGAGCCGAACCAGGTGGTGCGCCGGTTCTTCGCGCTGGATACGCAGACCTACCAGGCCGGTGCGCTGGATGTGAAGACCAAGGAGCTGCTGGGGCTGGTGGCCTCGATGGTGCTGCGCTGCGACGACTGCATCAGCTACCACGTGGCCCAGTGCAAGGAGGCCGGGGTGACCCGCGAGGAGTTCTTCGAGACCTTCTCGGTCGGCCTGGTGGTCGGCGGCTCGATCGTGATCCCGCACCTGCGCCGCGCGGTCGATTTCCTCGACCAGCTCGAAGGCGGTGCCGCCGCCCCGGAAGCCCACGAGCACTGAGGGTAACGCCGGGCCATGCCCGGCGAATGACCGGACGCCCACCCGCCGGGCATGGCCCGGCGCCACCGGAATACGCGGGCAATTCTGCCTGAGCCGGGGACTGGGACCATGGTCTATTTGGGACCTCGGCCCCGGCTCAGGCATAATTGCCGGTGAAACTTCCTTTGCGCCGGCGTTTCCGGGCACGTCCGGACGGCGTTTTTTCCCCCTGTTCGGAACATCGATCAATGACGCAGAAAATTACGGTCATCCGCGGCGACGGCATCGGCCCGGAGATCATGGACGCCACCCTGTACGTGCTCGACCAGCTCAATGCCGGCCTGGAGTATGAAGAGGCCGACGCCGGCCTGGCGGCGCTGGAGAAGCACGGCGACCTGATGCCGGCGGTCACCCTGGACTCGATCGCGCGCAACAAGGTTGCCCTGAAGAGCCCGCTGACCACGCCGGTCGGTGGTGGCTTCACCTCGATCAATGTCAGCCTGCGCCGCCATTTCGACCTGTACGCCAACGTGCGTCCGGCCCACACCTTCCCGAACACCAAGTCGCGTTTCGACAACGTCGACCTGATCACCGTGCGTGAGAACACCGAAGGCGCCTACCTGGCCGAAGGCCAGGAAGTGTCGGCCGACGGCGAGACTGCCTTCTCCGGCACCCGCATCACCCGCAAGGGCTCGGAGCGCATCGTGCGCTACGCCTTCGAACTGGCCCGCAGCGTCGGCCGCAAGAAGGTCACCGCCGTGCACAAGGCCAACATCATCAAGTCGACCTCGGGCCTGTTCCTGAACGTCGCCCGTGAAGTGGCCGCGCAGTATCCGGACATCGAGTTCCAGGAAATGATCGTCGACAACACCTGCATGCAGCTGGTGATGCGCCCGGAACAGTTTGATGTGATCGTCACCACCAACCTGTTCGGCGACATCATTTCCGATCTCTGCGCCGGCCTGGTCGGCGGCCTGGGCCTGGCCCCAGGTGCCAACATCGGCAAGGACGCGGCGATCTTCGAAGCGGTGCACGGCACCGCGCCGGACATCGCGGGCCAGGGCAAGGCCAATCCCTGCGCGCTGCTGCTGGCGGCGGCACAGATGCTGGATCATATCGGCCAGCCGCAGAATGCCGAGCGCCTGCGCAAGGCCATCGTGGCGACCATGGAAGCCAAGGACTCGCTGACCGGCGACCTGGGCGGCACCGGCACCACCATGAGCTTCGCCAAGGCCATCGCCACGCGCCTGTAAGCGGTGGCTGGACCTTGCCTGGATTTCCAGCGGGGCGCCTTCGGGCGCCCCGTTGCGTTTGGGTGCCTGCGCATGCTCTGCGCAGCTCATGTGGTGTGGCGGCACCCAAAGTGCGCGCGCTGGTCGGGTACCTTGCCACGCACTACGCTGCCCAGGCCGGCGTGGCAGCGTAGCCATGGGGTCGCAGCGAGGTGATGATGGATTCGGTGTATCTGCTGGTCGCACTTGGAGCGATCGTGGCGGGATTCGTGCAGGGACTGTCCGGCTTTGCGTTCGGAATGGTCGCCATGTCGTTCTGGGCGTGGGGGCTGGAGCCACGCCTGGCGGCTACGCTGTCGGTGTTCGGCGCGCTGGTGGGTCAGCTGGTGGCGGTGTTCACCGTGCGGCGCGGATTCAATCTGCGTCTGCTGCTGCCCTTCGTCTTCGGTGGCCTGGCGGGCATTCCGCTGGGCGTGATGGTATTGCCGCAGCTGGACATGGACTGGTTCAAGGCCCTGCTGGGAGGCTTCCTGGCACTGTGGTGCCCGGTGATGCTGATGGCCCGTTCGCTGCCGCCGATCACCACGGGCGGGCGCATCGGCGACACCGTGGCGGGCATGGCCGGTGGCGTGCTCAGCGGCATCGGCGGCTTCGCAGGTCCCGTGCCCACGTTGTGGAGCACGCTGCGTGGTTTCGGCAAGGAGGAGCAGCGCGCGGTCATCCAGAACTTCAACCTGGCGATGCTGTCGGTCACCATGGCCACCTACGTCGGCAGTGGCCTGGTCACCCGGCAGATGCTGCCGTACTTCGCTGTCGTCGCCCCGGCCATGCTGGTTCCGGCGCTGCTGGGGGCGCGGGTCTACATCGGCATCAGCGAGGCGCGGTTCCGCCAGATCGTATTGAGCCTGCTGACGCTGTCGGGCATCGCGCTGCTCGCCTCGTCGCTGCCGGCCCTGTTGGCGCGCCCGGTTGCCGGCTGAGATTCAGGCCGGCCGGAACATGCGGAAACGCTGCTCGGCACTGACGCGGAAATAGTCGGCCGGTCCACCGCCGCGCAGGATCGGGTCGGCGGCTGCAGTGTCGTAGATGCCATCGACCAGCAGTCGTGCCTCGATATGTACGGCGACCACCTCGCCGAGCACCAGCCAGCCGTTGGTGTCCTGTCCGGCGGCGTCGCGCAGGCGGACGATCTGGGTGCAGCGGCATTCCATGCTGACCGGGCTTTCTGCAACACGCGGCGGCTTGACCTGCCCGGAAGCCAACGGCGTCAAGCCGGCCAGCGTGAACTCGTCGACGTCCGGCGCGACCGCCCGGCAGCTCTCGTTCATGGCTTCGGCCAGGTCGAAAGTGGCCAGGTTCCAGACGAACTCGCCCGTCGCTTCGATGTTGTGCAGCGAGTCCTTGCGGCCCTGGCTGGAGAAACCAATGATCGGCGGCGTGTAGTTGAAGGCGTTGAAGAAGCTGTAGGGCGCCAGGTTCAACGCGCCGTCGGCAGCGCAGCTGGAAATCCAGCCGATCGGGCGGGGTCCGATGATGGCGTTGAACGGGTCATGCGGCAGGCGATGGCCGTCAGCGGGGCGATAGCTGTGGAAGAGGGCAGGCATGGCGGGGTCGAAAGGGGGAGGGGAACAGAAAGGGCGCCACGGAGGCGCCCTTTGTCGTTTTCAGCCTGACCGGAATCAGCGCTGCTGGATCTTTGACAGCAGGCGGAGGAACTCGACGTACAGCCAGACCAGGGTCACCATCAGGCCGAATGCCCCATACCACTCCATGTACTTGGGCGCGCGCTGGGCCACACCGCTCTCAATGAAATCGAAATCCAGCACCAGGTTCAGCGCGGCGACCACGACCACGAACAGGCTGAAGGCGATGCCCCAGCCGCTGGAGGAGTGGATCAGCGGGACTTCGATGTTGAAGAACGACAGCACGAACGACGCCAGGTAGAGCAGGGCGATGCCACCGGTGGCGGCGACCACGCCGAGCTTGAAATTCTCGGTGGCCTTGATGACGCCGGTGCGGTAGGCCACCAGCAGGGCAGCCAGCGTGCCGAAGGTCAGCAGCACGGCCTGGAATACGATGCCCGGGAACCGCAGCTCGAACACGGCGGAAATGGCGCCGAGGAACAGGCCTTCCACCAGCGCGTACAGCGGTGCGGTGACCGGCGACCATTGCTTCTTGAACACGGTGACCAGCGCCAGCACCAGGCCGCCGATCGCGCCGCCCATGGCATACAGCTTGGCGGCCGGCAGCACCTGGCCGAAGGCCACGGTCTGGTTCCAGGCGAAGGCTGCGGTCAGCACGGTCAGCAGCAACAGGATGCCGGTCTTGTTGACGGTGCCGTTGAGGGTCATCGCCTGGTCGGGGCGGGTCACCACCGAGCCGTTGGCGAGGTCGAGGAAAGTCGACTCGGAAAGAGCCGGGTTGCCGCTGCGCATGCGCGTTCTCCGTGCGAATGAGGGATCAGAAGGCCATCCGGCCGACGATGTCGAGCATAGCCGATGGCCACTGGCACTGCCGTGACCGCGCGCCCGGGACAGATCGCTGCGTTGACAGTTCGCCGCGTGCTTGGCGACAATGACCAACTCCCCGGGCCTGGCTCGAGGGGATTGCAAGACCGGGGTATAGCGCAGTCTGGTAGCGCGCCTGCTTTGGGAGCAGGATGTCGGGGGTTCGAATCCCTCTACCCCGACCAATCCCACGCCACGTCGGATTGGACGCCGTTCCGGTTCGGGCGCCCGTAGCTCAACTGGATAGAGCACCGGCCTTCTAAGCCGGCGGTTACAGGTTCGATTCCTGTCGGGCGCGCCATTGGCGAAGCACCGGGACCGCATCGGCGGATGTGAAGAAAGGCTTGCAAAAGCGTGAGGACTCCACCAGAATATCGGACTCGCTTCGGTGGCCCGAACTTCGGTGACGGTCTCCAGGCAAGGCTTCAAAGCTCCAGCGCCGGCAGCATCGGCGATGAAGCGAATGTTTCAGTGGTGGCTGTAGCTCAGTTGGTTAGAGTACCGGATTGTGATTCCGGTGGTCGGGGGTTCGAATCCCCTCAGCCACCCCACTGATTCAACCGCATCGGCACAGCCGACACGGTGTTGCAATAAACAGAATGCACGCTATAATGTGCGTCTGAGTTTCACGGGCCGTTAGCTCAGTTGGTAGAGCAGTTGACTCTTAATCAATAGGTCCAAGGTTCGAATCCTTGACGGCCCACCAAGACAGAAGCCACCTGGTACGCCAGGTGGCTTTTTTCTTGCCTGCAGGCCGCGCGAAGCACCTTGGGTCGTGGCACGCATGCATCGATCAACGATGTTGAAAAAAAGCTTGCACCCCGTGTGCGCATCAGGTCATAATTCGCGCCCCGATTTCGGGCTGTTAGCTCAGTTGGTAGAGCAGTTGACTCTTAATCAATAGGTCCAAGGTTCGAATCCTTGACAGCCCACCAGACGAAAGCCACTTGGTCCTCCAGGTGGCTTTTTTCTTGGGTGTTCAGCGGCTCCCGGACGGCTCTGCGAGCGTGCCGATGGACACCAGGCGCCTTCCTGCTTCATGCACCAGCAACGGCAGGGCCCAGCTCAGCACCAGCAGGCTCGGCACCATCACCAGGGGCGATGCCAGCTGCATGAGCGCAGGCACCAGCAGCGACAGGCGGAACACCGCGGGTGACAGCGTCACCAGGTAGCTGCGCAGCATCCATCGCCGGTGCTGCTCGACGTCGCCACGCCGGATGCTGCGATAGCCGCAGAATGATGTGACCAACCACGCCAGGCCGGTCGCAGCGAACGCCATTTTCAGTGCCAGCCAGCCCTGGGTGGTGGCGATCAGGCCGGCGACAGCGGCACTCCCCAGCAGGATGCCGGCCAGGTAGATCCGTCCCAGCCAGCGATGCAGCCGGGGCCGGTGTCGCCGCAGGGGACCGATGAACTGCGTGGCGCCGGCCAGCATGGCCAGGCTGCCGCCGGCGACATGCAGCCACAGCCAGTTGCGACGCTCCCAGAACATGCCATAGGCCTCGGCGCTGACCTGCCCGTAGCGTTGTGCGGTGACCCACAGGAAGTGCAGCGCGACTGCAAGGCCGAGCAGCCAGACGAGTGTGGACCAGCCGGGCATCCGGGCCTGCAGGGGCGTGCGGAGTGGGGGGCGTTCCATCGGGGCAGACCGGGTGGCGGCAACGGCACGAGTCTACGCGCACGTGCCGGCGCCTGCGCGTGGGTGCCTGGACTGCGTATTCAGGTTTGTCATGCCTTCCGCTTTGTGCACCCGCCTGCGACAATGACCGCCTGTGCCGGCCACGCGAAAGTGGCGGAATTGGTAGACGCCCTGGATTTAGGTTCCAGTGCCGCAAGGCGTGGGGGTTCGAGTCCCCCCTTTCGCACCAGTGCCGGCCTGACTCCGCCCCCCGCCGGGCGTTCCCGAGGCGCTTGCCCGGCCTGCGCTGGCAGTGCACGCCGAATTGGGCGAAACTAAAGGGCTGCGGCAAGCAGGCGCGTCCCGGACGCCGTCACCTTACAACCGTTTCATCCATCATCGAGCCGGAGGCCAGAGCGCCACCGGTGGCAGGAGTCAACATGCAAGCTTCGATCGAATCCATCGGCAACCTGGAACGCCGCCTGAGCTTCTCGCTGCCGGAAGACCGTCTGCAGAGCCACATCAACGGCCGCCTCGGCGAAATCGCCCGTACCACCCGCATCAAGGGTTTCCGCCCGGGCAAGGTGCCGGCCAAGGTGATCGAGCAGCGCTTCGGCGCGCAGGTCCGTGGCGAGGCGCTGGACGGCCTGCTGCGCGAAACCTTCGACGCGGCCGTGCGTGAGCACGATCTGCGCATCGTCGGCAGCCCGCGCATCGACAAGGGCGACGAGGGTGAGTTCTCCTTCGTGGCCACCGTGGAAGTGGTGCCGGACTTCGGTGACATCGACGTCAGCAAGCTGACCGTGGTGCGCCACACCGCCGAGATCACCGACGCCGACATCGACCAGATGATCGAGAACCTGCAGAACCAGCGCCGCACCTGGGCACCGGTTGCGCGTGGTGCGCAGGATGGCGACCTGGTCGCGGTCGAAACCTGGTCGCAGGCCGGCGAAGAGCGCCTGCCGGCCGAAGGCACCGAGAAGGGTTCGATCGTGCTCGGCCAGGGCATGATGTTCGAGACCATCGAAAAGGGCCTGGTCGGCCTGGCCAAGGGCGAGGAAAAGACGCTGGACGTCGATTTCCCGGCCGACTGGCGCGTGCCGGTGCTGGCCGGCAAGACCGTGCAGGTCACCGTCAAGGTTGCCGAAGTGTCCGAGCCGGTGGTGCCGGCGGTCGATGAGGCCTTCATCAAGAGCTTCGGCGTGAAGGGCGGTGATGTCGAGCAGTTCCGCAGCGACATCCGCGCCAACCTGGAGCGCGAGCTCAAGGGCGCGCTGATGAACCGCCTGCGCCGTGAAGTGGGCGAGCAGCTGATCGCCGCCTATTCCTCGGTGGAAATGCCGCCGCGCCTGGTCGAGAACGAAGCCCGCGCGATGCTGGCCCAGCAGGTCGAGCAGATCCGCCGCAGCGGCCGCAACCCGGGCGAGATCCCGGCCGATGCCCACGAAGGTTTCAAGGACGCCGCCGCCAAGCGCGTGCTGGTCGGCCTGCTGGTCGGCGAAGTGGCGCGCACCAACGATCTGCGCCTGGAGCCCAAGCGCCTGAACGAAACGCTGCGTCTGATCGCCTCGACCTACGAAGAGCCGGAGCAGGTCATTGAGATGTACCGCAACGACCCCCAGCTGATGTCTGGTCTGCAGAACCGTGTGATGGAAGAGCAGGTGATCGACTGGATCGCCGAGCGCGCCCAGCACACCGAAGAGAAGCTGTCGTTCCAGGACGCGATCCGCCAGTAAGTCCGGGCGGATCACCGTATGCCCCGCGCCCCTGCCGGCGCGGGGTTGTTTCCCCCCAAGATAGGTACCTCACGTAATGGACAACCGAACCAAAGCCCTGAACCTGGTTCCGATGGTGGTCGAGCAGACCAGCCGCGGCGAGCGTGCCTACGACATCTATTCGCGCCTGTTGAAGGAGCGCCTGATCTTCCTCGTGGGCCCGATCGACGATCACATGGCCAACGTGGTGGTGGCGCAGTTGCTGTTCCTGGAATCGGAGAACCCGGAGAAGGACATCAACATCTACATCAACTCGCCGGGTGGCGTGGTCACCGCCGGTATGGCGATCTACGACACCATGCAGTACATCAAGCCGAATGTGAGCACCACCTGCATCGGCCAGGCGGCCTCGATGGGTGCCCTCCTGCTGGCCGCAGGTGAAGCCGGCAAGCGCTATGCGCTGCCCAATTCGCGCGTGATGATCCACCAGCCGCTGGGGGGTTACCAGGGCCAGGCGACGGACATCGACATCCACGCGCGCGAGATCCTGACGCTGCGTTCGCGCCTGAATGAGATCCTGGCCCGCCACACCGGCCAGTCGCTGGAAACGATCGCTCGCGATACCGAGCGCGACAACTTCAAGAGTGCGGTCGAAGCGCAGGCCTACGGCCTGGTCGACCAGGTCCTGGAGCGTCGCCCGGATGAGTCGGTCCAGGCGGGTTGACCCGCCTTCACGGGGCCAGGCAGGCCTCGTTCCTGCAGGGTCGGGCGGGACTGGTGTCCCTCCGGCCCTGTGCTATTCTCGAATCGAACCCCCGTTCAGCGGGTGGGGTAACTGGGTAAGCGAAGCATGAGCGAAGACCGCCAAGGTCGTTCCACGGACACCGGCAAGATCCTCTACTGCTCTTTCTGCGGCAAGAGCCAGCATGAAGTGCGCAAGCTGATTGCGGGTCCGAGCGTGTTCATCTGCGATGAATGCGTGGAGCTGTGCAACGACATCATCCGCGAAGAACTTGAGGAAAAGGCGCAGTCGGCGCGCAGCTCGCTGCCGAAGCCGCGCGAGATCCTCGAGGTCCTCGACCAGTACGTGATCGGCCAGAACCGCGCCAAGCGCACCCTGGCTGTGGCCGTGTACAACCACTACAAGCGCATCGAGAGCCGGCAGAAGAACGACGACGTCGAGCTGGCGAAGTCGAACATCCTGCTGGTCGGTCCGACCGGTTCGGGCAAGACCCTGCTGGCCGAAACCCTGGCCCGCCTGCTCAACGTGCCGTTCACCATGGCCGACGCCACCACGCTGACCGAAGCCGGTTACGTGGGCGAGGACGTGGAGAACATCATCCAGAAGCTGCTGCAGAAGTGCGACTACGACGTCGAGAAGGCGCAGCAGGGCATCGTCTACATCGATGAGATCGACAAGATCTCGCGCAAGAGCGAGAACCCGTCGATCACCCGCGACGTGTCCGGCGAAGGCGTACAGCAGGCCCTGCTGAAGCTGATCGAAGGTACCGTGGCCAGCGTGCCGCCGCAGGGCGGTCGCAAGCATCCGCAGCAGGAGTTCCTGCAGGTGGACACCAAGAACATCCTGTTCATCTGCGGCGGCGCGTTCGCCGGCCTGGACAAGGTGATCCAGGCCCGTTCCACCGACGTGGGCAGCATCGGCTTCGGCGCCAAGGTGAAGAGTGCCGAGCGCAAGCAGGAAGTGGGCAAGCTGCTGGCAGAAGTCGAGCCGGAAGATCTGATCAAGTTCGGCCTGATTCCCGAGTTCGTCGGCCGCCTGCCGGTGGTGGCGACCCTGGAGGAGCTGGACGAGCCGGCCCTGATCAAGATCCTGACCGAACCGAAGAACGCCATCACCAAGCAGTTCAAGAAGCTGTTCGAGATGGAGAACGTCGAACTGGAGTTCCGTCCGGACGCCCTGTCGGCCATCGCCCGCAAGGCGCTCAAGCGCAAGACCGGCGCCCGTGGCCTGCGCACCATCGTCGAATCGGTGCTGCTGGACACCATGTACGACCTGCCTTCGCAGGAAAACGTCAGCAAGGTGGTGGTGGACGAATCGGTGATCGAGCACAAGTCCGAGCCGTACCTGATCTACCAGACCCCGGCGGCCCCTGAACAGAAGGCCGCAGGCGCCGAGTGATTCTTCCAAGTTGTTGATTGGAAAGAATTTTAAAGGAATGCCTTGCATCTGAAAGCCGATGGCCCCATAACGGGGCCATCGGCTTTTTTTGTCTCCGGAAGATGTCCTCCCGGAGGCGGTTTTCCCCTTCCCTGGAGCCCCCATGGCCCGTTCCCCAAGTGAAACCCTCGACCTGCCGGTCCTGCCGCTGCGCGACGTAGTGGTGTTCCCGCACATGGTCATCCCGCTGTTCGTCGGCCGTGACAAGTCCATGCACGCGCTCGAACAGGCAATGGAGGCAGACAAGCGCATCCTGCTGCTCGCGCAGAAGTCCGCCGAGACCGACGACCCGCATGCGGCCGATCTCTACCAGGTCGGTACGCTGGCGCAGGTGCTGCAGCTGCTGAAGCTCCCCGATGGCACGATCAAGGTGCTGGTCGAAGGCCTCTCGCGCGTGCAGGTGACCCATGTCGACGAACGCAACGGTTCGCTGCACGGCCAGGCCGTGGAGATCGACGCTGCGGACGAGCGCGAGCCGCGCGAGATCGAGGCGATCGCCCGCTCGCTGATGTCGCTGTTCGAGCAGTACGTGAAAACCAACCGCAAGCTGCCGCCGGAGCTGCTGCAGACCCTGGCCGGGATCGACGAGCCTGCGCGCCTGGCCGACACCATCGCCGCCCACATCAGCGTGCGCCTGGCCGACAAGCAGCGCCTGCTGGAAACGCTGGCCGTCGGCGAGCGCCTGGAGATGCTGGTCGGCCTGGTCGACGGCGAGATCGACGTGCAGCAGATGGAAAAGCGCATCCGCGGCCGCGTGAAGTCGCAGATGGAGAAGAGCCAGCGCGAGTACTACCTCAACGAACAGATGAAGGCCATCCAGAAGGAACTGGGTGACCTCGACGACGCGCCGGGCGAGCTGGAAGAGCTGGCCCGCAAGATCGCCGAAGCGGGCATGCCGAAGGCCGTGGAAGCCAAGGCGCGCAACGAACTGAACAAGCTCAAGCAGATGTCGCCGATGTCCGCTGAGGCGGCGGTCGTGCGCAATTACCTGGAGTGGCTGCTGGGCGTGCCGTGGAAGAAGCGCACCAAGGTGCGCAAGGACCTGAAGGCCGCGCAGGACACACTCGATGCCGACCATTACGGCCTGGAGAAGGTCAAGGAGCGCATCCTTGAATACCTGGCGGTGCAGTCGCGGGTGAAGCAGATGAAGGGCCCGATCCTGTGCCTGGTCGGGCCCCCGGGCGTGGGCAAGACCTCGCTCGGCCAGTCCATCGCCAAGGCCACCAACCGCAAGTTCGTGCGCATGTCGCTGGGCGGCGTGCGTGATGAGGCCGAGATCCGCGGCCACCGTCGCACCTACGTCGGCTCCATGCCGGGCCGCATCGTGCAGAACCTCAACAAGGTCGGCAGCAAGAACCCGCTGTTCGTGCTCGACGAGATCGACAAGATGTCGATGGACTTCCGTGGTGATCCCTCCTCGGCGCTGCTGGAAGTGCTCGATCCGGAGCAGAACAACGCATTCAACGATCACTACCTGGAAGTGGACCTGGATCTGTCGGAAGTGATGTTCGTGGCCACCTCGAACTCGCTCAACATTCCGGGCCCGCTGCTGGACCGCATGGAAGTGATCCGCATCCCCGGTTACACCGAGGATGAGAAGCTCAACATCGCGACCCGCTACCTGGTGCCCAAGCAGATCAAGGCCAATGGCCTTAAGCCGGAGGAACTGGAAATCGGCAGCGATGCGATCCAGGACATCGTGCGCTACTACACCCGCGAGTCGGGCGTTCGCAATCTGGAACGCGAGATCGCCAAGATCTGCCGCAAGGTGGTGAAGGAGATCGCGCTGGCAGGCCCGCAGCCGGTGAAGGCCAGGAAGGGCGCGAAGAAGGCCAAGGCGCTGGTCACGGTGACCGGCAAGAACCTGGACAAGTACCTGGGCGTGCGCCGCTTCGATTTTGGTCGCGCCGAGGAAGAAAACGAGATCGGCCTGGTCACCGGCCTGGCCTGGACCGAAGTCGGTGGCGACCTGCTGCAGATCGAATCGACGCTGGTACCGGGCAAGGGCCAGTTGATCCTGACCGGCCAGCTCGGCAACGTGATGAAGGAATCGGCTTCGGCGGCGCTGTCGGTCGTGCGTTCGCGCGCCGATCGTTTCGGCATCGACAGCGACTTCCTGCAGAAGCACGACGTGCACCTGCACGTTCCGGACGGTGCCACGCCGAAGGACGGCCCGAGCGCCGGCGCGGCGATGGTGACGTCCCTGGTCTCGATGCTGACCAGGGTGCCGGTGCGTGCCGATGTGGCGATGACCGGCGAAATCACGCTGCGTGGGCGGGTCACCGCCATCGGTGGACTGAAGGAGAAGCTGCTGGCTGCACTGCGTGGCGGTATCCGCACGGTCATCATTCCCGAAGAGAACCGCAAGGATCTGGCCGACATCCCGGCCAACGTCACCCGTGATCTGAAGATCGTGCCGGTGAAGTACATCGAAGAAGTGCTTGATCTGGCATTGGAGCGTCCGCTGGCACCGAAGAAGGCGCGCAAGAGTGCGCAGCGCGTCACGGTACGTAGCAAGGCGAAACCGAGTGGAAACGCGCGCGTCAAGCACTGACGCGCGTTGCCGAATGGCCTGAAACCCGCGTCGTTGCTGGCTTTCCAGCTTGCGTGGGGGTAGGGCCACTGGTATAAAAGCAGCACTCGCAAATGAGTGATCGCTGTTGGCGATCTCTGAATCGGCGAACCGTTTCCACATGGCGATCGCGCGCAGATGGCGTGCGGTTGCTTCCCTGTCGAATCCGCGGAACCCACCGCCAAAGGAGTTGTAGAGAATGAACAAGACCGAATTGATCGACGCCGTTGCTGAAGCTGCCGACCTGACCAAGGCCGAGTCCAGCCGCGCTGTCGATGCCGTCGTTGCTGCCATCACCAAGGCGCTGAAGGACGGCGATGCGGTCACCCTGGTTGGCTTCGGTACCTTCCAGGTCCGCGACCGTGCAGCCCGCACCGGCCGCAACCCGAAGACCGGCGACACCATCAAGATCGCTGCTTCGAAGAATCCGTCCTTCAAGGCTGGCAAGGCCCTTAAGGATGCTGTAAACTAAGCGGCTCGCTGGGGTGCTTAGCTCAGCGGTAGAGCGTCTCCTTTACACGGAGAGGGTCGGGGGTTCGAAACCCTCAGCACCCACCACAGCACCGCGGTAAAAGTTTGAGTGTGGAGCGGTAGTTCAGCTGGTTAGAATGCTGGCCTGTCACGCCGGAGGTCGCGGGTTCGAGTCCCGTCCGCTCCGCCACTTCAACGAGGCCTCCGGCCAAAAGCTGGAGGCTTTGTTTTCTCCCTGATCCTGATCGGGAAGAGAACACAAGCAGTACAACGCGGAGCGGTAGTTCAGCTGGTTAGAATGCTGGCCTGTCACGCCGGAGGTCGCGGGTTCGAGTCCCGTCCGCTCCGCCATTACATCGAGGCCCCCGGCCCAAAGCTGGGGGCCTTGTCTTCTCCCCGGCCTGTCCGGGACGAAGGCAGAAGGGTTGTCGCAAGCACGGAGCGGTAGTTCAGCTGGTTAGAATGCTGGCCTGTCACGCCGGAGGTCGCGGGTTCGAGTCCCGTCCGCTCCGCCATTGCGAAGTTCTTAAGTCCTTGTGAAAAAACTTTGAAAAAAGTGTTCATCGGGCTGGGTTTCCAGGGTGTCTTCGGATATACTGGGCGCCTGCAAAGTTTCAAGCGCGGAGCGGTAGTTCAGCTGGTTAGAATGCTGGCCTGTCACGCCGGAGGTCGCGGGTTCGAGTCCCGTCCGCTCCGCCAACTTTCAAAAGCCCTCGGCGAATGCCGGGGGCTTTTTCTTTGCGCGCATGTCGCCCTTGGCGTTTTTGGTCCCTGCGACGAAGCGGGTTACACTGCCGGGCTCGCCAATCAGGCCTTGTGATTCCTCACCATGCTGCAGAAACTCCGCGACAAGACCTCAGGCTGGATCGTCACCGTGATCCTGGGGCTGCTGATGATTCCGTTCCTGTTCGTGATCGACAACAGCTACCTGGGTGGCGTTGGCGCACAGAACGTGGCCAAGGTTTCCGCACCGCCGACCTGGTGGCGTTCCGCGCCGTCGTGGTGGCCGGTACGCATGCTGTGGCAGCACCATGAGATCAGCGCGCAGGATTTCCGCACCCGTTTCGAGCAGGAGCGCATGCGTGAGCGCCAGCAGCAGGGCGAGAACTTCGACCCGCGCGCGTTCGAAAGCACCGAGAACAAGCTGGCGGTCCTGGATCAGCTGATCGACGAGCAGGTTGTGCGCCTGGTCGGCGAGCAGGCAGGTGTGGTGATTGGCGATGGCGCCGTGCGCGAGTACATCACGTCCATGCCGGCGTTCCAGGGGCCGGATGGCAAGTTCAACGAGAACAGCTACCGCCTGGCGCTGGCCGGCGGCAATCCTCCGCGTACCCCGACCCAGTTCCAGGAACTGGTGCGCGAGAGCCTGCAGCAGTCGGTGATTCCGGCCGGACTGCAGAACTCCGGTTTTGTCACCCAGGCCGAGACCGAACGCCTGTTGAAGCTGCTGGGCGAAACCCGTGATGTCGAGCTGGCTGCGCTGCCGCCGGTGCCGGCTGACACGGCCCCGGTGACCGATGCGCAGATCAAGCAGTGGTACGACAGCCATGGCAAGGATTTCCGCCAGGCCGAAACCGTTTCGCTGGAGTATGTCGAGGTCAACGGTGCCAACCTGCCGGCGCCGACGCCGGCCGACGAAGCCACCCTGCGCAAGCGCTACGAGGAAGAAAAGGCCAAGTTCACCTCTCCGGAGCAGCGCCAGGCCGCCCACATCCTGATTACCGGCGACGGTGCTGAGGCCAAGGCGAACAAGCTGGCGGCCGAGGCAAAGGCGGCCGGTGCCGACTTCGCAGCCCTGGCCAAGGCCAACTCCGAGGATCCAGGCTCCAAGGACCAGGGCGGTGACCTGGGCTGGGTGGAGCGTGGCGCGATGGTCAAGCCGTTTGAAGACGCCCTGTTCGCGGCCAAGGCCGGCGACGTGATCGGTCCGGTCAAGACCGACTTCGGATACCACATCATCAAGGTGGCCGCGGTACGCGGCGGCGAAGGCAAGTCGTTCGAGGACGTGCGCGATACGCTGGCCGCCGAACAGCTCAAGGCCGACGGTGAGCGCGGTTTCAACGAGCTGGCCGGCCGTCTGGTCGATGCCATCAACAAGAGCCCGAGCGACCTAGCTGCCGCAGCCAAGGAAGTGGGGCTGCCGCTGCAGACCCTGGGACCGATCACCCGCGCTACCGCCAGCGGCATCGCCAGCGACCCGGCCGTGCTGCGCGCCGCGTTCTCGGACGTCCTGGTGCAGGACGGGACCGCCAGCGATCCGATCGCCCTGGGAGGCGCCACCAACCACAGCGTCGTGATCCGCGTCGCGGCCCACACGCCGGAGCAGGCGCTGCCGCTGGAGAAGGCCCGCGAGCAGGTGATCGCCGCGATTCGTGCCGACCGCCAGCGCCAGGCCAGCGACAAGGCGGCCGAAGCGCTGCTGGCCAAGTTGAAGGGCGGTGCCACCCTGCAGTCGCTGGCTGCCAGCGAAAAGCTGCAGCTGAGCCCGATGCCGGGCCTGCCGCGTGGCCAGCCGGTGCCGACCCCGGAAATCAACAGCGCGATCTTCAGCGCGCCGGTACCCACCGCAGGCAAGCCGACCTACGGCAAGGTCGACGTCAACGGCCGTGCGCTGGTGTTCGCGGTGAACAAGGTCAATCCGGGCGACATCAAGGACGTGACCGCCGAGCAGCAGAAGCAGCTGAAGGAACAGTTGAGCCAGATCGACGGCATGGCCGCAGCCAAGGCCTACATCGACGCGATGCGCAAGAAGTTCGTGGTGCAGACCACCGAAGCGAATCTGTAAGCCCACGGCGGGCAGAACGGAAAGGCCCGGCATTGCCGGGCCTTTTTCGTGGGCGGGTGCCCGGTAGCAGGAGGATCGCGCGGCGCTGCTGTGCGCCGGTCAGTCTTCCAGGCGAAGCACCGCGCCCGGCTTGAGCACGCTGCTGCCACTCAGGCCATTCAGCGACAGCAGCGCCTTGACCGGCATGCCGTAGCGACGGGCAATGGTCCAGGCCGACTCGCCGTTGCGCACCGTATGCCGACGGCTGCGCGGACGGTCGACGGCGGCGGCGACGGTGCGGGCAACCCGCGGCGCTGGCGAGGCAGCGGGGGCAGAGGCGGGCGAAACCGAGGCCGCCAGCGCCGTCGTGCTGTCCACCACGTCGGCGGTCGCCGCTGCGACAGGGGCCAGCACCCGGGTGGTGCCCGTGGGGCGGCCACCGGCGGCCAGGGCGGGATTCAGGCGGGCGATGCGTGCCGGGTCCAGTGAGCGCTGGGCGGCCCACTGCTGGACGCTGGTGCCGGCCGGCAGGGCATGATCCTTCAGCACCGGCACGGTGCGGTCCAGCGAGGCCATGACGCCCGGCTGTTCTTCCACGTCTTCCAGCACGCAGGCCAGGGCGTGAAGCTTCTCGACGTAGGCATAGGTGACCGGCGACAGGCCGGGCAGGGCCGAGGGCGTGGCGTTCTGCGCATTCATGCCCGCCTTGCGCAGTGCCTGCAGCACGCGATATTCGCCAGCGTTGTAGGCCATGGTGGCCAGCCGCCAGTCGCCGCCGAACATGCCGTGCAGGGTTTTCAGGTAGCGCACCGCGGCCTGGGTCGAATCCACCGCCGACAGGCGGCCGTCGTAGCCGTTGGCCATCGGCACGCGATGGTTGCGGGCGGTGGTGGCGATGAACTGCCACAACCCGGTCGGTCCGCTGCCATTGCGGGCATTGGGCCGGTAGCCGCTTTCCACGAAGGGAATCAGCGCGAATTCGGTCGGCAGGTTGGCCTTGCGCAGTTCTTCGACCACATAGCCGAACAGGACCAGTGCATCGTCATCCTGGTTGGCCAGGCGCGAAGGGGCGTGCGCGAACTGCTTCTGCCAGCGCGGGCTGGTGGCCTCGGCGTCGCAGGTGGGTTCAGCCAGGCCATCGCGGAAGCTGGAGAAGATCTCCTGGCCATTGCGCACCGATGCAGGTGGCAGCGAAGAGGCGTCCAGGGGCAACGCAGCAGCGGCGGTGAGATTCTGGCCGATGCCAGCGCCCAGCGACTGCGCGCCTGCGGTTCCAGCCAGCCCCAGAGCGATGCCCAGGGCCAGCGGCAGACTTCGGCGCATCATGCGCGGAAGCCGTCTTTCCAATGCCGGAGACCGGCCATGACATCGACATCGTCAACGATGTCGCGCCCCAGGTACGCCGACACCGCCGCGCGGATCGGCGCGGTGTGCACACGCAGGAACGGATTGCAGTCCAGTTCGTTGGCCAGGGTTACCGGCAGGGTGGAACGGTCATCGCGGCGCATGGCCAAAGCCTCCTCTTGGCGCTGCCGCAGGGCAGCGTTGGCGGGGTCGACATGCCGCGCGAAGACGGCATTTGACACGGTGTACTCATGGGCACAACAAAGCAGCAGTCGTGCAGGCAAGGTACCCAGCGTGCGCATCGATGCCAGCAGCTGGGACGGCGTACCTTCGAACAGGCGTCCACAGCCCAGGCTGAACAACGAATCTCCGCTGAAAAGATGTTCAGCAGTGTGAAACGCGATGTGGCTGCGGGTATGCCCGGGCACGGATAGTACGTGGAACGTCCGGCCCAGTGCCTGAACGCGTTCACCTTCGCCGACGCGTTCGGTGGCGGTGGTGATGCGTTCCTCCACCGGTGCGACCACCCGCGCGCCGGGAAAACGGGCACGCAGGGCCGGCACGCCACCGATGTGGTCGTCGTGATGGTGGGTCAGCAGGATGGTATCCACGCGCAGGCCCTGTTCGGCCAGCGCGAGCACCGGCGCGGCATCACCGGGATCGACGACGATGGCAGCGCCTTCATCATCGATCAGCACCCAGATGTAATTGTCCGCAAATGCGGGCAGGGCAGTCAGTCGCATAGAATTGGACCATGCCCGCGCTGCAGAGCACCCGTCAAGCGAGCCTGGCCCCGTGGTTCGACAGCGAGCCGGCGGCGGCCCTGCGCGTGCTGGAGCGGCAACTGCTGTTGCCACAGCTGTCGGTGCTGCCCGCACAGCCCTGGATGTGGATCGCGCCGAGCGCTGCCTGGCTGGAAGATGCGCAGCCGGGCGGGCGCGGCCTGCGCCTGTACCGCAATGGCGGCCGCTACGCCGGCGATGCGTGCTGCGGTCTGCCGCTGCCGCTGGCCACCGAAAGCGTCAATGCCATCGTGCTGCAGCACGTGACGGCCGCTGATGCCGACCAGCTGCTTGACGAGTGCGAGCGGGTGCTGATGCCCGGCGGCCATCTGTGGTTGAGCAGCCTTAATCCGTTCAGTCCGTTCCGCACCCACTGGCGCCAGCATGGCCTGACGGTGCGTACGCCGCAGCGGATCCGCCAGCTGCTGGGTCGTCACGGGCTGGACTGCGACGACATGCGCTACCTGGGCCCGCTCTGGCAGGGCGCCGGCAGTCGTGGCCGCGGGGGTTGGGCCCCGCTGCGCGCGGCCTGCCTGTTCCATGCCGAAAAACGTACGTTGGCCCTGCCCGGGCCGACACCGCTGCCGGTGCGCTGGCATGGCACCGTTGCTACCTGATTCTGGAGCTGTATTGAAAACCATCGAAATCCATACCGACGGATCCTGCCTCGGCAATCCCGGTCCCGGCGGCTGGGCCGCGTTGCTGCGCTACAAGGACCACGAGCGTGAACTGAGCGGCGGCGAAGCGCATACCACCAACAACCGGATGGAACTGATGGCGGCCATTTCCGGCCTGGAGGCGCTGACCGAGCCCTGCAACATCGTGCTGTTCACCGACTCCCAGTATGTGCGGCAGGGCCTGACCCAATGGATGCCGGGCTGGATCCGCAAGAACTGGAAGACCGCCGGCGGTGATCCGGTGAAGAACCGCGAGCTGTGGGAGCGGCTGCATGCGGCGACGCTGCGGCACCAGATCGACTGGCGCTGGGTGAAGGGGCATTCCGGCGATCCGGACAATGAACGCGTCGATACGCTGGCGCGCAATGCCGCCATCCAGATCCGCGATGCCAGCCCGGTAAACTGAGCCCATGCGTCAGATCATTCTCGATACCGAAACCACCGGCCTGGAGTGGAAGAAGGGCAACCGCATCGTCGAAATCGGCTGCGTGGAGCTGTTCAAGCGTCGCCCCACCGGCAACAACTATCACCAGTACATCAAGCCGGACTGTGAGTTCGAACAGGGCGCGCAGGAGGTCACCGGCCTGACCCTGGACTTCCTGGCCGACAAGCCCGAGTTCGCGCAGATCGCCGATGAGTTCCTGGCGTTCATCGACGGCGCCGAGCTGATCATCCACAACGCGGCATTCGACCTGGGCTTCCTCGACAACGAGTTGTCCCTGCTGGGGCCGCAGTACGGGAAGATCACTGATCGCTGCACCGTGATCGATACCCTGGCGATGGCGCGCGAGCGTTTCCCGGGCCAGCGCAACTCGCTGGACGCGCTGTGCAAGCGGCTGGGCGTGGACAATTCGCACCGTGCACTGCACGGCGGCCTGCTCGATGCGCAGATCCTGGGCGATGTCTACATCGCGCTGACGTCAGGGCAGGAAGAGATCGGCTTCGGTCTGGGCGAGGACGAGGCCGGCGCGGGTGGCGCGGTGCTGCAGGCGTTCGATGCTGCCAAGCTGCTGCCCCGTCCGCGCGTGGTCGCCACCGCATCGGAACGTGAAGCGCACGCCGCGCGACTGGAGCGCCTGCGCAAGAAGGCCGGTCACGCGCTGTGGGACGGCCCGAAAGTGGAAGAGCCCGCCAGCGCGTAGACCCTCGGCGCAGGGTGCACGTGCGGTCCGCTGGCTCAGTGGCAGCGGACCAGGATCACGCTGATGTTGTCGCGGCCGCCGCCATCAAGCGCGGCGGCGACGAGCGTATCCACGCATTCCTGTGCGCTGGCGTCGTCGAACGCCAGCGTGCGGGCGATGCCACGATCATCGACTTCCTCGGTCAGGCCATCGCTGCACAGCAGCAGCTGCATGCCGGGACGAAGTTCGCCACGGGTGGTGGCCACGTTCAGGTGCGCCGGATCGGTCACGCCCAGCGCCTGGGTGACCACATTGCGGTGCGGATGCGCGCGCGCCTGCTCTGCGGTCAGGTTGCCCTGCGTGACCAGTTCCTGCACCACGCTGTGATCCTGGCTGAGCTGGGCCAGCTGGCCGTCGCGCCACAGGTAGGCCCGGCTGTCACCGACCCAGGCCACTTCGTAGCGATTGCCCTGCACGCGCGCGGCGACCACGGTGGTGCCCATCGGCAGCGTATCGTTGCGTCGCCGCGAGGCGCGGATGATCTCTTCGTCGGCCGTGCGGATGGCCTGCTCCAGCGACGCGCCGCGGCGGATCTCGCGGACGATGGCTTCGCGCGCCAGCGCGCTGGCGACCTCGCCGCAGGCGTGCCCGCCCATGCCATCGGCCACCAGCCACACGCCCAGCTCGCTGTCACCGTAATAGGTGTCCTCGTTGAGCTCGCGGCGCAGGCCGGGATGGGTGAGATGTCCGAATTCGATCATGGTGTGCGGGGCGGAGTAGCGCGGGGGAGAGGGCATCATCACGGCGTGACCGGCATCCGGCAAGGCATGGCGGCAGGAAAATTGCGCCGCAGGCCCCGGGAGACTTGTCGGCAGCCTCACTTCCTCGTATGATGCGCGTCCCCGGTTCGCCGGGGACCACCCGGAGAGGTGGCAGAGTGGTTGAATGTACCTGACTCGAAATCAGGCAGGCGTTTATAGCGCCTCGGGGGTTCGAATCCCCCCCTCTCCGCCAGATGAAGAAGAAAGCCGCCCCCCGGGCGGCTTTTTTCGTTGTCCGGCTGGCCGCGCGCGTTGCGGGGCGGCAATGGATCTCCCCTCGGGGTGCTGCGGGTTAACATGTACGCATCACCTGCTGGAGCTCCCCCATGACTGCTGAAATCCTCGTTCCCGTGTCCTTTGGCGAACTGCTCGACAAGATTTCGATCCTGCAGATCAAGTCCGAGCGGATCAGCGACGAGGGCAAGCTGGCCAACGTGCGCAAGGAGCTGTCGGCGCTGGAGCAGACCTGGATGGCGCACCCGGCCGCGGTCAAGGACATCGCCAAGCTGCGCGGTGAACTCAAGGCCGTCAACGAGCAGTTGTGGGACATCGAGGACGACATCCGCCTGAAGGAGAAGGCGCAGGCGTTCGACCAGGGCTTCATCGACCTTGCACGCAGTGTGTATCTGCGCAACGACGAGCGCGCTCGCATCAAGAAGGCGATCAACCTGGCACTGGGCTCTGCCTACGTGGAAGAGAAGTCGTACCAGGATTACGCACAGCGTGGGTGAGATGGATCCGCCGGGCGTGGCCCGGCGCTACCGATGATCCATCGACTCAGGTGAGGTGGTCGGTCACGTAACGTTCGAAGGCGGCGATGCCGTCCTCGACCGTGATCAGTTCCATCACATCATCGAACTCGATCTTGGTGCCCCACTTGAGGTCGGCGGCCTGCTTGCCGAGATACTTGCGTGCGGCGTCGTCATAGCGGTCCACGCAGTAGCGGCGATCCGAATACGGGCCGCTGCGGTGCGGGTTGCTGGCCGCGTGCAGGCCCAGCACCTTCGCTCCCATGGCATTGGCGATATGCATCGGTCCCGAATCGGGTGTCATCACCAGATTGGCGCGTGCCAGCAGCGCAGGCAGCTGCTTGAGCGTGTCCTTGCCGACCAGGTCCAGTGCCGGCGTGTGCAGCTGGGCCTGGATCGCGTCGGCCATGCTGCGTTCCAGTTCACTGCGCCCACCGCACAGCACCACCTGCCAGCCGCGCTGCGTGGCATGGTTGGCGACGGCCGCGTAGCGGTCGGCGTACCAGTTGCGGCGGACGTGGCTGGAGCAGGGCGAAATCATCAGTACCGGCCGGCCATCATCCTGCCACTGCGCCGCGGCCCACTCGAAGGCCGACTGCGGCACGGCCAGGTCCCAGCTCACGTCGGTCTGGTGCAGGCCCAGCGGCTCGCAGAAGCTGCCGATCGCATCCAGCACGTGGATGCCGGGGCGGTCCGGAATGCGTTCGTTGATGAACAACCCATGCAGGTCCTTCGAGCGGCTGCGGTCGTATCCGATGCGGCGTTCGGCCGGGATGAACGCCGACAGCAGGTTCGCGCGGAAGGCCACCTGCATCTGCAGCAGCGCCTCGAAGCGCCCCGGTGGCAGCTGCTTGCGCAGCTCCTTGACGCCGGCCATGCCGCTCTTCTTGTCGTAGGCATGGAAGGTCACGCCCGGCAGACCCTCGAGCAGCTTCTGCCCGGCCTTGTCGATGATCCAGTGGATCGGCGTGTCCGGGCGTGCGGCCTGCAGCGTACGCACCAGGGGCACCACGTGGGTGACATCGCCGAGTGCGGACAGGCGCAGAAGGCACAAGGATGAGGACGCTGATGCCATGTGTTGTTAGACTCAAAGAAATGGTCGCATTCGACGCCAATGAAGCGCTGACGCCATGCCGCGAGGGTCGCGGCATCGGGGCCATTCTGTTCGACCGCGAGCGCCTGCGGCAAGCCGACATCGGCCTGTTCTCTCCCCAGCACTGGGGCAGCCGGGCCCGGCCGGTGGGCGAAGGGGGACGTGGCAGCGCCTGGTTCGTCGACGCGCCGTTCGGCCCCAGCGTGCTGCGCCACTATCTGCGCGGTGGCCTGGTGGCCAGGATCAGCCACGACCAGTACCTGTGGCGGGGCGCCGACCGGACCCGCAGTTTTGCCGAGTTCCGGCTGATGCGGGCCCTGCGCGCGCTGAAGCTGCCGGTTCCCCGGCCGGTGGCGGCTTTCTACATGCGGCAGGGCATGCGCTACCGGGCGGCGATCCTGATGGAACGGATCGAAGGGGTGCGTTCGCTGGCCGACCGCGCGCTGGTTGCCGGACGTGGCGCGCCGTGGGAAGAGACCGGTCGGCTGATCGCCCGCTTCCACCGTGCCGGCCTGGACCATGCCGACCTCAACGCGCACAACATCCTGTTCGACAGCAACGGCCATGGCTGGCTGATCGACTTCGATCGTGGCGTCATCCGCATTCCGGCCACCGCCTGGCGGGAGCGCAACCTCAAGCGCCTGCTGCGCTCGTTGATCAAGCTGCGCGGCGAGCGCAGCGTAGAGGACGTGCAGAAGGACTACGCGCGGCTGCGCCGCGCCTATGACATGGCCTGGAACCGGGGCACCTGATGGACTGGTCGTTGCGTTTCCTCGGCGTCGGCAATGCGTCGGCGGTCGAGTTGGGATCACCGATGTCGGTGATCGAGCGCGAAGGTCGGCCGTGGTTGACGATCGACTGTGGCGGGGAAGGCCTGACCGCCTTCAAGGCGCACTACGGCCACATGCCGCAGGCGCTGTTCATCACGCATGTCCACCTGGACCATGTGGCCGGTTTCGAGCGGCTGTTCGTGGATACCTACTTCAACGCGCAGCGGCGTGGGAAGGTGCGCCTGTATGTGCCGGCCACCGTGGTGCCGCTGCTGCACAGGCGCATCGGCGATTACCCCAATGTGCTGGCCGAGGGCGGTGCCAATTTCTGGGATGCGTTCCAGTTGGTCGTGGTCGGCGACGCGTTCTGGCATGAAGGCGTGCGCCTGGAAGTATTCCCGGCACGCCACCACTGGCCGGAGACCGCCTATGGGTTGCGCCTGCAGGGCGCGCTGACCTGGAGCGGTGATACCCGGCCGATCCCGGAGATGCTGGCGCGGTACGCCAGTGACAACGAGCTGATCGCCCACGACTGCGGCCTGCACGGCAATCCATCGCATACCGGGGTCGATGATCTGGAGCGCGAGTACAGCGCTGAGCTGCAGGCGCGGATGATGCTGTACCACTACGCCAGCGTGGCCGATGGTGCTGCGCTGGCCGCGCGCGGACACCGCGTGGCACAGCCGGGCCAGTGCGTGCCGCTGGCGACCCCGACCGCGCCGCACGTGCTGGCGCAGGATCCGCCGTGAATACCTCTGGCCAGCCTGCCGACGCGGCGCTGGCGGCCGAGCTGGAACATCTGGAACGCGCGCTGCACACCCCGCAGGTGCGCGGTGATCGCGCGCGGCTGTCGGAACTGCTGGATGAGGATTTCAGCGAGATCGGCAGCTCCGGCCAGTGCTATGGCCGTGCGGCTGCGCTGGCGGAGATTCCGCTGGAGCGGGCGCAGGTGCAGATCGAATCGGAGCAGTACGCCGTCTCGTTGCTGGCACCAGACCTGGCCCAGGTGCGTTATCGCAGCCGCTACCACCTGGATGGCCAGCCGCAGCGCTGGGTGCTGCGCAGTTCGTTGTGGCGCAGGCATGGGCAGGGATGGCGGGTGGTATTCCATCAAGGGACGCCCGAAGCACGGTAGCGCCGGCGAGGGGGCCAACCAGGGTTGACCTCTTACCAGAGCGCGGCACTGCCAGAAAGGCGATGGCCCCGCCGGCTGACCTCGGCGCCCGCGTCGATCGATACCGTTGCTGCCTTCCGGCCCTGGCGGGGTTTTCGACCTAGCGTCGCGAGGGGCCGACGGGGCCACCATAGAGACGTTGGCCGCCCGGAGGCGGCCTGTTCACGGATCAGGGGAAGCAGCGCGGGGTGCGCCGGAGACCACAGCCGGACTGCACATCGGCTGGCCGATGGCAGGCGCGCATTCTAGCGCAGGCATGCGTATCGACGCCAGCGCCATGCGCTGAATCTGCTGTAACCCGCGGCGCGTGTTCGCGGCCGGGCGGCGCGGGCGTTGCTAGAATCCCGGGCCAGGAGGAACGACCTCCCCCGCATCGGGAATCAATGACCAGGACGGCCTGGCCCTGCCAAGAGGAGGGCCGTCATGGCCTGGATCTATCTGTTGTTCGCTGGCCTGCTGGAAATCGTCTGGGCCGTGTCGATGAAGCAATCGGAAGGCTTCACCAAGCTCACTCCCACCCTGGTCACCCTCGCCGGCATGATCGCCAGTTTCTGGCTGCTGGCCGTGGCCATGCGCAGCCTGCCGCTGGGAACGGCTTACACGATCTGGACCGGCATCGGCGCGGTCGGCGCCTTCGTGGTCGGCATCGTGTTCCTGGGTGAACAGGTCAGCCCGATGCGGATCGGCGCGGCGGTGTTGATCGTGTCCGGGCTGGTGCTGATGAAGCTGTCCAGCAGCTGAGATGGGGCGCAGTTTCCTGGACAACCGACCCTGGCTGCCCGCCAAATAAAAAAGCCGCCCGATGGGCGGCTTTTTCATTCATCTGGCGGAGAGAGGGGGATTGTCGGGTGCATCCCTGCACCCGATCCCTGCGCGCGCTGCGCTTCGGGACCCGCCTTCGGCGGTCCGGATCTGCTCCTGCAGATCCGTCGAACCCCGGCGAGGCTTCTCACCCCGATGCTCTCCACCAGACAAATAAAAAAGCCGCCCGATGGGCGGCTTTTTCATTCATCTGGCGGAGAGAGGGGGAAACAGTACCTTGACCGTCCCGCCTAGCTCCGGAGGCGTCCGCAAACCGGATTTGTGTCCTGTGGTGTGTCCCGGATGCTAGCCGACTCGTGCTTTCAGCACCACAGCGACGAGGCTGAAGTGTCCATGTCGAGCGGGACTTCAGCGCGCGAGCTAGGGCTGGCTAGCAGAAAGAGCGTGGCGGGTTTGCTAGCGCTCCATTCTTAGAATGCATTGCCTGAGTAAGTCGATCTCCATGCATTTTTCCGTGGCCAATTGCATCAGACGTAGAAGGCGGCGATCAGCTTTCCTTCGCAGGCGCGAAGGGGTTTGTCCGTTTTGCTTTTTTGCGTGCAGTAAAGCGCGCCGGATCAAAGCCCTTGCGCTGACGCAGTAGCGCCGCTCCATCAATCTGACGTGCCAATTCGCTGATGTCTCGGTCAGTCACGCCGCATTGGCGGAAGTGAGATTGCCAGATGCTAACGACATCAATGACCCGCTTGACCTCTTGGGTTGCTTGCACTGTGGTGAGGCCGAAAAGCTCGCATTGGGACATGGCGTTGTCTATGGTCGATTCCAGCCCCTTATCTCCGCAGATGAACTCTTGGCGGCCTTGGCCGGAGTTGCAAGGCAGCACATCGTAGGCAGGGGCAAGTTCAAAGCGCGGTCGATTAAAGGGATCTTTGATCAGGAGTGCATGGTTTTTCTCGTGATCGTCTGTGTTGTCAATCAAAACGTTGAAGACCATGCGGCGAAACAGCTCTGCGGCTTGCGTCAGGTTCAGTGAATTGCTGCTATCACCTGCCCGGCGAAGCAAAAGGGCCAAGCTCGGATAACCCAGGTCTGGCTCTTGTCCATCCGGGGTGGCCGCTCTAAGAGCTGTGCCGGCACTAATGCTGTGAATGCGCCTCAAGCCGTGCCGGTCGAAACGTTCGATGGCAAGCGCATGCGACCCAGTGAGGCGAATAGGACGGGTGCGGGCGACGCAGATACCTGCCTTGCTAGCCAGGGTCATCGACGCATGCTCGATCAGCGGCGCATCAACCTGCTCTCCATGGAAGAACTTGATCACCCACTCTCGCCCATCGATTTCTATCAGGGCTTTGGGCTTTGCTCCGCCCAAAGGACTCCCCACGCCAGCAAACAAGCGCTCCTCAGTCTCGCTTAGTGGCTCTGAATTGATGATCTTGATGGCGACATCGTTGAGCTCTTGAACCGCGTTGAGCCTCGGAAGCGGCCCGTTTGTCTTCGGCGCGTATCGATCACGCAAGCTTGAAACCCCGAGTGCCCCAAACCGGTCATCGCCAGCGTAATACAGATATTCCATCAAGCTCAGGCGTGACGGCTGATCGATACAGCGGATGACTCTCTCGCCCCATCGGTCAGGACGCGCATCATCGACCGCACCGACCGCTCTTAGGCCTGCGGTGCTGCTGAGGCGACTAGGCGGAAAGTATATGTGCCCCCCGAGAGGAAGATCCTCGCTAAGGGCAAAGCCGCTGCGCTGCCATGTGTCGTCGTATTGGAGAGAAACCCCTTTACCTGACAGGGCAAGATGGCCTATGTAGCGGGGATGCTCAGGATCGCCGAGATACCAAAGGTAGAGATCATCGAATATCACCTACTTTCCTCGGCGTTGCTTGGTAAGGCGAGCTTCAGCCGCAGCTTGGGCGCGATCACGCGCCACTTTCTTGGCCAACCCTACGTCACGTTGAAGAGCGCCCTGATCATGTTCCGGCGCAGCCAGCTTCGCCAATTCGCCATCTCTTTGAATGAGCCATAGGGCAGTGGCGACAATTCCGATGCCAACGCCCGGATCCCCAGCCTCCAAGCGTTGGAGTGTTGGCACCGACACGCCCAATCGGCCCGCCCAGCTCCGGAGTGATTCGCCACGACGCAGCCGCGCCACAGCAAGATCAGCACCAAGCTGATCGAGCGCAGCTGACGTGGCCGGTGGAAGTTGACTGAGCGCGAGGGTGGCTTTTGGCATGAACATAGATATACACAATTTCCGGCCTTATGTCAACATCTATGTTTACATTTCTGTGGCATCCAAGCCTGACGAGTTAGGTGCTGCGGTCCTTTGAGATTGTGAAGAAAACAGTTGCTGTTCCGACATTTTTCATGGTTTCTCACCAACGATGGCGAGGGTGAGCGTGAGGATCAGTGCAAAGCGGCCCATCGTGGGAGAACTTGCGGGCTTAATCCACTCTGTTGATAAAAGTGCGACAATCGTCACATGTTCTTGCTATCCCGATTTAGCCCTCTTCGGAGAGCGGGGGATGGCAGGGGACTGCAGCCTATACAGGGGGCACGAGGCTGTGGGGACTAATGCCCCATCCAAGGAGAAGGAAATGAAGAAGCTTTTGCTCACCCTGGCCGCTGGTGTCGCTCTGGCGGGCTCTTTTGCTGTTTCGGCTCAGAGCCATTCGGTGAAGGGGCACTATCGCTCGGACGGTACCTACGTCCAGCCTCACCACCGTAGCAATGCGAACTCTACCAAGCTGGACAACTACAGCACCCAAGGAAATTACAACCCCTACAACGGGAAGTCCGGGACTGTAGATCCTTACAAGCCGACGCAGAGCAATCCATACGGTAGCCCCTACAACCAGCCGAGGACGCAGCAGCGTCGATCTGGCTACGGCTACTGAAGTCTAGGGCCCTGCTGACGCGGGGCTTTTTTATAGTTCTTCACCCAACACTGGGCAAGGCTCCACGGATTCTGAGGAGGAAATGGGCATCGTCTCGGTATCCGTAGGTGACGCGCTTGATGACCTTGATCTTGTTGTAAATCCCCTCGACCAGATTCGTTCCTAGGAGGCATCGGAAATGGGCGAGGATGCCTGAATCTGACATGTGACTGGCTTCACGCTCCGCTTACAATGGAGCGGTCATCAGTGAACAGGGGAAGTTCGTGCGCTCTACCATTTTTCTGAGCCTGAGGCTCGGCCTAGCACCGGCAAGCTTTCCAGGGGGAGAGGCGTCTCCGGCCTCCGGCCCGGGTGCGCAAGGGCTGGCCCCATGATTCTGGGTATCCTGGCTCTGCTCGTGCTTGGCTTCTTCTTCCCGCCTCTGTGGCTGGTTCTGATCGGCTACCTCATTTACATCTACGCCTCGCGCCACACCCGGAAGGAGCGAGCTGTGGAGGGCCGGATTCGGGCAATGATTGCTGCAAAGAAGGACATGGCGACGTTCTCCGAACTCTACTATGAGGCTGCCAGGTCATACGCCATCTCCAAAGGTTGCACCGTTTCCGACCACGAGGCGGCATCTGCTGGGGTGATGATTGATGGGAAGGCATGGAACGCCGTCTTTCTGAGGGAGCGGGATGGTGGCACGACGATTACGCTTCAAGATCATGCAGCAGTGGAGAAGTGGATTCAGAACGATGTCGATAGCGTTATTGCTGCGGGGAAGTCCGTCGAGCAAGTTCCCGATATCCGTTTGATGGGCACCAGCACGCTCGCTCGGCAAAGAACTGACGAAGCCTTCCAGATGCTCTTGGGCAGAGCTGAGGACGGGGAGGCTGAGGCGCAGAACGAAATTGGCTTCTGTTATGGGAAGGGTGTCTACGTCGCGAAAAATTACAAGCTAGCTCACCAATGGTATGGGAAGTCCGCAGAGCAATCGTTCGCCAACGCGCAGTTCAACTTGGGCGTTCTTCACTACCAAGGACTGGGTTGCAAACGGGATATTGGACAGGCTGAGAATTGGTTCAAGCTGGCAGCGGCTCAGGGTCATTCGAATGCCCAGCAGAATTTGCGACGTATCGAGTTGGAGAAGCCTCTAGTCCTTGAAATTTACGCTGTGAACCAGCAGCTTGGTAAGCAAAAAGCTCCCGGCTTGGTCGATTTCGAGCTCGCTCATCTCTACCTTGACGAACTCAAAGCCCTGATCGATGACGAGGAGGTGCGCCAGGGCTTCGTTCTGGCGGCGACCACTGGACAGATTTCGTTGGCAAAGGCGGCAAAGATTCAGGACGCGGTGACTTGGGCGTGGAACCTGTCGTCAGCCACTCCGCTGACGTATCACCAGATCATCAATGCGGTCTCGAATGACGATTGGTCTGTTTTCAACGGAATGCCGGAAAGCGGCTCGGGAACCTGAGGGCGACAAATGGGATTGTTCAGCGGCATCAAAGACAACTTCAAGAAGAGCGAAGCAGCCGTTTGCGTCCAGAATTTGTTGGACCAACAACAGAGAATCGGCTACTTCACCGGAAATCCGGCGAGCTATGCGAGCGCTATTGTTCAAGCGGCGTGGGATGAGCGACCGCATGTATTCAACGGCAAGTTCGGTCACAGACCCCACAAAATTTCGGTAACCGCTATCGTGCTTTCTAGGGCGCTCTCCCTTAGCAGTGAAGGAGACCCAAATCGATTTGCGCTGTTGGCCTGCCTTGGAACCGCGTTGTCAGAGGCTCACACGAATGCGGGCTTCTACCCCTTTAACAACCTGGACATGACGCTGATTGAAGCGGCGGGCGAGGTGTTCATCGAGAAGGGGAACGAGATGGGAGTCCCGATGTGACACGGATGCCAATCGGCTCTTGGTTCGAGAGAAGTATCAGAAAAATTCAACAGGGGATTTCACAATGAAGAAGAAGGTAATGGCAAGCGTGTTCGCAGCGCTGATGGCTCCTGCGTTCGCGCATGCGACAGATTTCATGGGTATTGAGCTTGGGGCAAAGTTCGACATGCCTGAGTGCCAGTTCACCGGGGAGGGCTATCTCGCGCGCTACACCTTCGTCTTCGATCAGCCGGTTCGGCCCTGCTGGAAACGCAGCATCCTTAAAGGCAAGCCGGGCGAGAAGCTGGACAAGGACAGCAGCTTCAAAATCGACTTCGTGACCAGCGATGGCAAGACGCCTCTCGGTGTTGGCACGGACTCCACGCTCATCGTTATTGACGGCGTAGTGGAGGGCGTGCAGGCCACCACAAACGGATACGAGCACCAGGACAGCATTCTTCGTGCGCTTCAAACGAAGTTCGGCAAGCCCACGTCTCTTAAAGAAGAGGCGATGGAAAACCGCATGGGTGCATCATTCCGATCTCATGAAGCGGTCTGGAAGACCCCGGCGCTTGAAGTCAAGTTCTCCGGCATAGTTTCCAGGATTGATTTCGGCTACATCTCGGTGTTTACGCCGAAGGCCACCGCCTTTGTCGAAGAGGAGTACGAGCGCAAGCAGAAAGCAGCACCGTCCTTCTGATCAACCATGGAGGTGGCTATGCCGCATAGCAAGGTGTCGCGCCGCTGCCGACTGTTGAACGGACTGGCGCTTCTGTTCGTCGGACCGCTGGCCTCTTGGTTAGCTTTCGGACTTCTGGTGCGGTTCCAAGAGTTGCCGGCATCGCTGGACCGATTGCCTTTTACGTGGGCCTACTATCTGGGGATTACGGCGCTTCCCATGCTCTTCGGACTGATACTAACTGCATTTGTTCGACCTGCGTATGGATGGCTTGTTTACGCGCTGGGCAGTGCCTTCATGCTCTACGGGCAAGCCAAGTTGCTTGCCCTGCCGCCAGTCCACTGACAGAGATTCGCAATGCTGAAAGATTTTCCTCGCCCGCTGGCGTCCGTCATCGGTGATGTGGTGGGCAACCACACTCAGCATCACCAGACACTTGAAAACATGATGTATGAGGCCGGTGCATCTGGCGATCCACCGGAAGGTAGCTGCGTTCGAAAGGTGACAGAGTGGTTTGTGAGAGAGGGAAAGGATGACCCTGCCAAGTCGCTCACTATTCTTGGGAAATTCATCGAGACACTTATGGACGGCGAGGTGTCGCGTTGGGACCCCGACCGCGAGCTCACGGCTCGCAAGCGCATCAACGAGGCCCTCGCTCGCTACCAACTGAGCTACGCGTTTGGCGGAAGGATTTTGGGTGCGCACAGCGTGACCGCGCCCAGCCGAGCGTTCGCCGATGCGCTAAAAGAATTCTCTGTAGCTGAAGTCGAAGAAGAATTTGAGAGGGCACTTCGCTCTGTGGAGAGCGATCCAGCTTCTGCTGTGACAGCGGCATGTGCGATTGTTGAGGCGCTGTGCAAGCACTACATCGCTACGGAGGGCTTGGAACTGCCGTCAAACCAGACCGTTAAGCCACTTTGGGTAGTGGTTGCTAAGCATCTGAAGCTGTCGCCTGAGCAGCTGGAAGATGATGACCTCAAGCGAGTTCTCGCAGGGCTTAGCTCGATCATTGATGGCGTCGGCGCCTTCCGAACTCACGCTGGCAGCGCCCATGGGCAGCACAAGCGCACGTATAAGGTCGCTCCGCGCCATGCTCGACTAGTTGTCCACTCAGCGCACTCGCTGTGTTTGTTTGTTGTGGAGACCTGGAAGGAACGCAAGAAGAGCGGTACAGGCAGGCTGAAGGTTTAGGGCGGAGCTATGGGGATCGTTGGCTTTCTGAAGTCGCTTGTGTGGGCAAGGGGTCGTGCTGCTCCTCAAGGCCAAGTGTCGCAAGAGGCCGCCTATAAGGCGCTCGAAATCACGCTAAGCGATGACGTGTTCGACTGCTACGACGCCGTGTTCGACCAAGCCATGGCGAAGGTATCGGGTATCCCTGCGGAAGACGTAGATGCCATCAAGGATTACATCATGGCAGTTGAAGGCGGCTTCTTGAATGCTCACGGATACTACGCGCACGTATGGGAGAAGTACTTCGCAGGTCGCTCTTGGCGATGGCTAGAACATGAGGAGTGGCTATCCATCTTCTCCGAACTGGGTCGCTTCCCGCTCAACTTTCCTCAGCCTCCGCCGTCACAGCGATCATCCGTTTCTTCTTTGTTGCAGCGGATGAAAGTTGCAGACTTGAAGCTGCTATGTAAGTACTGCTCAGTGAGTTTCAACTCAAAGACTAACAAGGCCCAACTGATTGGGATGCTGGAACTGATTCCAAATATAGAGAAGCAGCCACAGCTTCAGGCCATCGCGTCTCAGCTCAACTCTGAGGCGAGGCGGTCCCTCTACTCTCTACTTATGCGGACAATCCAGTTCCGGGCAATGAGTCTGCACAACATGAGAAGATCTCATGCCATTGGAGTGACAGAGTTCAGGGTCATGCACACTTTCGAGCAGGATAGAGATTTTGTGGATTTGGCTTGGAGGAGAGTGCCAGATGGACTTCCCCCTTTGTTTCCGGGCGACATGAGTGGCCTGCGATCCGTGATCCAGTCATTTGATGCCTAGGTCCTGCTGCTCTTAGGATGCCCGATAGAACGCTATGGGCTCTTCATTGTGATCTTCCTTTGCTAGTGTTAATTGACTATCCATACGTTAGTCCATACAACCAGCCGAGGACGCAACAGCGTCGATCTGGTTACGGCTACTGAAGTCTAGGGCCCCGTAGATGCGGGGCCATTTTTGGGCAATTCGCCAAACGGCAGTGGTGGCTCGCGTCAGGCTGTCTCTGGCTTAGGCGTCAGGCTCACCGACCACTGCCCATTCTCTTCCTGCTTGAGCGACAGGAGATCGTAGGTCTTCACCATGTTGAGAAGACCGGAATGCCCATAGATGCCAGGCGAGAAGCCGGAATCTGCTCGCTTCAGATATGAGCCTAAGGAGTTGAGGCTTACCTTGCCCTCTGGGGTGCTACCGGCAAGCAGTGAAACGGCCTCGATGACGAAGCGAGGACGGCGCTTCGGAAGCGGCGCGCTACCGGTGGCTTTGGCTTCGCTACTGTGGTCAGCAGGGTGCGGCGGCTCCTGAAGATCTGGCGGCTCTGGCGATGAGGCTTCTTGGGCGGACCACTCGAAGAACTGATCGCAGGCATTGCGCAAAGCGTCGGGAGTCTTGGCTTCGCCGACGATCAGAACCGTGGCCCCTCGCTCGCGGAGCTTCCTGCAGAGGTAGGCAAAGTCCGAGTCGCTGGTTACCAAGCAGAAGATGTCTGCGCGCTGATCGAAGAGCGCCTCCAGTGCATCCAAGGCCAGGGCGATATCGGAGGTGTTCTTCTTCGCTGCATATTGGAACTGAAGACATGGAGTGAAGGCCTGGCGAACCAGGGCCTCTTGCCAAGAGTTGCCCAAGGTAGTGCGATTGCCGTAGCCGCGCCGAAGCGTTACGCGTCCGACCTGTGCGGCCATGAGGAGCGCGAAATCCACGATTTCGGGAGCAACGTTGTCGCAGTCAATCATTACTGCGACGGTCGATTCCTGCGGTTGAGCCATGAAGGTGTCCTATGTCTTTACGCTGGTCTAGTTCGAAGTCCAGGCGCAGCGCGTCTTGGTCGGAAGGCAACGTTCTCGTGTCAGGCTTGAAGTCTGGCCGCTAAGGCGTAGGTCGGGCTCGGATAGTCGGCGAACAGCTTGATGCGGATCATCGAAGCGCTGGAGCCATCACCGCCCGTCAATGGAACGTCTTGGAGAAGGTGCAAGCACTGACGATCAGATGGAAGCGGATCCTGCTCTGTGCAACCAATCCAATTTCGCGCATCCCATCGCTTACCAAGAATGATGGGCACCAGTGGGCTTTGCTCAATAGGAAAAGCGCCGTGCACCGCGACCTGGTAGCCGTGTGCAATCTTGGCCAGCATCCGAACGAACAGATGTCCATCCTGTCCTGAAACTGCATGCCTACAGAGGCGTGCTCCCGAACTATCTCTCCTTCGCCAAGTCCCATGGTCAGCGTATCCATGGCGGAAATCTCTATTCCCTCTGCAGAAGGATCGGGCGGAAATTTAGGGTTGAGGAAGCCTGGGAGAGTGAGGACGGGGAGGTGCATGACTTTGACGCTTTGATCCCAAGGCAGATCGTGTTCAACCAAGGAATTGTCGGCGCGTATGAAGGTCTGTTTGATCGGTTCCGTGGCGGGCCGTCGATGAGATTTTCGACCCTTTATTCCCAAAGATTGGCGGCCGCGATCCAAAAATCCGCGAAGCACTTTCATTTCGAACTGGGACGTAAGCTTTGCACACGGATCGCAGCTTGAATCTGGCAGTACGAGAGTTCCACCAAGGCCTTTCGGCACGATGTGCTCTTCGGTCAAGCGCCCTTGTGTAGCACCACAATAGATGCAGGCACCAACTGGCTTGAAACGATGGGTAACAGGTGCCCGCAATCGAGTTGAATCCATTTAGCTACCAGCTCCTTCTGGGACCAGAAATGTCATCGGCACGGTTTGGCGGCGTCCTAGCCTTGCCCATAGGCCTCGAATGTATCCCATGTAGCAAGGCTAGTCAGCGTTAAGGCTGGACTACCTCCCGGCTGGGCTGATGCTGCTTCGATGCTTAAGGATAGAACCTCTTCTTGTCCTTCAAGCAGCGCTTGAACTGCCCCTTGGCATAGACCGGAAGCACTACCGCAGGCCGGTACTTCTCCAAGGTCTCTATCTGCTTCCTGCGCATTACGATGGGCTTTTTGTGGAAGTAAGCCTCGTGAAGCACCGGCACGCGCTTGCTTACAGAGTGGCCTGTGATCAGAGCAATGTCTTCGTCAGGGACGTTCTGATGGTGAAGCTCTGTAGCGATGGTGTGGCGGAAGGCATGGAACCCAACACCTCTAGGGAAGCCAAGGTCCTTCATGTAGCGGCTGAACTGGCTAAGCGCTGCCAGGCTGTAGCGAGCATTGGTCTCACCGGTCTTACGGTTCACGCCTGCAGAAAGGTGCGGGAACAGGCGAGGGTGGCCACAGTCCCTGATGTCATCCATGAAGTCCAGGAAGCCTGCGTCCAACAGGGGCTTCGGGATGGGGATCGTTCGGATAGATGCCTTGCCTTTTAGGCTTTGCCGACTCCTGAGCCGGGTCCGGTGCGCCAAGTCAGGATCCACGGTCTTCTGGATGCGGATGCACCAGACTTCGCTCTCCTGGACGATGTCGGCGACCTTCAGCTGAGCGACTTCGTTGATGCGGGCACCTGTATACAGACCGATCATGGGAAGCCACCATCGGTGGGGATACTTGTTTGCCCAAGGAATGAAGGTCTTTGGGTCGAAGATGCGCCTTAGGTCTTCCTCATCAAAGAGGCGCTCAGGCTTGTTGGGGTCGGTGACCAGGTCTTTCTTGATCTCCGCGAACGCAGCCATGGGGGACGCATCAATAGCTTTGGTCTTGACCAGCTGATTGAAGAAGGAGACCAGGAAGCGTCGATGACGTTCAAGCGTTGCAGGGGCAAGCTGAGGAACATCTAGCTCCTTGCCGCAGGCAATGGCTTCGTCATAGCTGATACGTTGATAGGCGGGGTCAGAGAAGAGGCCTGGGGGCGACCAGCGCATGAGGTCCCAGAGCCGGTAGATGTGCGGGTGGTCAATGCGCGAGACCGGGATGTCGCCGCAGGTCATCTGGAGAAGCCGAAGGGTTCGGGCCGTAGAGTCGATGGTCTCTGGGGCGAGGCAGCGGCGTTCCCGGTCCCCCAAGTAGTCCTTGATCTCTACGGACAGAAGGCGGGCAGGGTGGCCTGCAGAGAGTGGCTCAAGGTAGCGCGTGCCTGCGGCATTGATGCGAGAGCGCCGGGAGCGCTCCATAGCTGCGTTGAGGATCTCTTGCGCATGGATGGCCGCTTCGCGTCCGGTGATGACCAGCTCATCAATCCGGAAGCGCCCGATCCTGATGCCCTTAAGGTGCAGCGCATCATCGGCGTCGGGATTGAAAGGGAAGTCTTGAAGGAAGCTCTTTACTGTTTTTGGCATTGCACTGTCTCCGTAGATGATGGGAGCAGTGCTAAGGCCCGGCTTTGATTCGTCAAACGAGATCTAGAGTGTTGACGCGTTGCTTAGGCATTCGCCGAAACGTAGAAATTAGCGCGAAAACTTTTAAAGTAAATTAGGGGTGTGTGCGTTGCGAGGCGCTGCGGCGCAAGGGTTTGACTTGGGTGACCGCTTCTATCTTGCAGTCATTTTTGTACTGTACGATTTTGAGTGTGCTTACGCCTAAGCGTGCTTTCTTACAGAATAGGCATACAAGATCTTTTCGGATTTGCGACGGGCATCACCATCCTCCATTCTCTTTGTTGGATCGCCTCACCCAAGCTCTATGGCAAGTGGCAACCCCGGCTGGGTTGAGTGGAGGGAGCTCCATCCCTTCCAAGTCCGGGCCGGTTGTCTAGGCGGAAAAGACCGTATAGTTTGTTCCCGGTGGATGGGGCAGTGGCGCTTATCGTCCAGAGCTTCCTAGCTACCTTCTCTCTTTTTGCTACCAATTTCAGGTTTTAAGAATGACCAAGCCGTCACTCGATTCCATTGCCTCCGCTAAAGCCAAGCTTGCTGAAGAGCTGCGCAAGCTGGAAGAGCAGGAAGTCCAGCTTCTCCAAGAGCAGGCCGCTGATGCCTTCGCCGAGGTCGCGAACCTCGTTTCCCAATACGGTAAGAGCTTCTCTGCGAAGCAGCGCGCCGAGATCGTCAGCATGCTGGCGGCTGATGTGCCTAAGAGGAGGGCGGCGGCAAAGAAGGAAGTTGCGCCCAAGTATTGGCTTCCCCACACCGGCGAGACTTGGACCGGTCGGGGCAGGACTCCTCGTGCTTTCGCCGCTTGGGAAGGGACTTCCGCTTACACAACTTGGAAGGCCTCCCATCCAAACGAGAAGTTCCCGGCTTTCCCTGGATAATTCATCCAAGCAGGGGCAGCTTAGTGCCCCTGCTGTCTCATCTTGGGAGACCGCCTGATCGTCTAATGGAGCCTTGGCTCTTGGTCCGGCATAACGCTGGCGCTCAACCGTCGTATCTGGGGTGTCGGGATGAAGGTTTTCATTAGTTCGTTGATTTCCGGGATGGAAGCCGAGCGAGCCGCAGTGAAGCGTGCCATCGAGAGGCTGGGGCACGCTCCCATCATGGCGGAGGACTTCGGCGCTAGGCCCAGCTCTCCGCAAGTTGCTTGCCTTGGCGGAGTGCGAGAGTCCGATCTTGTGATCCTGATCTTGGGGCCTCGCTACGGTGTGCCCCAAGCGGGCGGGGTCTCGGCTACTCACGAAGAGATTCTGGAAGCGCGAAACCGGAAGCCGATCCTTGTCTTCCTGCAGGCAGGTGCGGAGCCGGAAGATAGCCAGGTTGCTTTGATCAATGAAGTCGGAGGTTGGGAGGGAGGCCTCTTCCGACAGGAATTTGTGTCCCCAGAGGACTTGGAGGACAAGGTGACTCGCGCCATTCATCGGCACGAGTTAGCTCATGCCGTAGCGCCGCTGAATCCTGAAGAGTTGAAGGCAAGGGCGATTAGGCTCCTCCCTGCGCTGGAGCGGGGATATGGGGCGAACACGCTTCAGCTGGCAATAGCCAGCGGTCCCGTCTCAGCCATCCTTCGACCTGCAGAGATGGAGGCCCCGTCCCTGATTGCGGAGATGCAGCAGAGCGCACTCTTTGGCAGTCACCCAATCTTCGATAGGGCGGCCGGTAGCCGATCTCGCTTGGAGGGCGAGGCGCTCGTCGTGGATCAGGGTGACGGCCACAGGTCTGGGGCATCGGTGCGCCTTTGGCCAAACGGTGATCTGTTGATCGGTCTTCCCGTGCCACCTCCGGCGCGGGGGATGGGGCTGCCCGTGGTCTTGGAAGAAGACGTAGCTAGCAAACTGGCCAGCGCCGTTGGATATGCGGCATGGCTGCTTTCGCGGATCGATCCAACTGAGAGAATCACCCACATCGTGCCAGCCGTTAGGCTCAGTGGGGATGGTGGCGGCGCGTGGCGCACCAGGGCGGAGCATGATGCGAGCCCCAATTCGGGCCAATTTCCATGGCGACAGGGTGAGCATGAGGAGCCTGTATTCCTGGCTCCCGCGCATCAAGTCAGGCAGGTGCTGTCGATGGACGCGCGTCGAGTGATCGAGGACTTTGTCGTCCTGCTGAGGCGACGCTGGAATCAAGACTGATCAAGCTAGATCTAGCTACGGAGGAGTGGCCTCAATGGTCATAGCAGCACAAGCTTTTACGGAGAAGGCCATCAGTGAGCTTAAGCCAAGGAGCCTGTGTCAGAGCTTGACATTGCCCCTCCTAATGCTTTAATTGAGAGGAAAGGGGTGTTATGAATCTGCGGGCTAAGTCTAAGTCGTTCTGGCGTAACACTGATGAGACCGAAGTGGGAGGAGGTCTCGATAGGAGCGCCCAATCTACGCTTAGCCCGTTCCTAAAATGGGCAGGGGGGAAGCGCTGGTTTGTCAGGCATCATGCGGGTCTCTTCCCGACCACCTATAACAGGTATTTCGAGCCGTTCCTTGGCGGCGGCGCAGTCTACTTTCATTTGCGGCCGCAACAGGCCGTGCTCAACGACGTTAACCCGGAAGTTATAGCCGCCTACCAGGCTATGAAGGATCACTGGGTTGGCCTCAAGAAAAGCTTGGCCTACCACCAACGACTTCACGACGCAGACGGCAATTACTATTACACCGTCCGTGCGCGAACGCCCACGAAGTTGGTCCAAAAGGCCTCGCGGATGATCTATCTCAACAGGACCTGCTTTAACGGTATCTATCGTGTGAACCGCCAAGGTGAGTTCAATGTGCCTCGCGGTAGCAAAGATAGCGTGTTGATGGAGACCGACGACTTCAAATCCATGGCCGCTTTACTGGCCACGGCCGATCTTCGTGTCGGTGACTTCGAAAGGGTGATCGATGAAGCGATGGAAGGCGATCTGGTCTTTGCCGACCCGCCATATACCGTTCGGCACAACCTTAATGGTTTCATCAAGTACAACGAAGTTCTCTTTTCTTGGGCTGACCAGGAACGACTAGCAAGAGCACTCAAGCGTGCAGCCGCGCGTGGTGCCAAAGTCGTGGCAACCAATGCCAATCATCATTCTGTCCGCGCACTGTATGAGAGCTGGGATTTTCTGACGCGTTCAGCAAGCCGGTTCTCTCAGATATCTGCTGACGGTGCGAGTCGCAAGCAATTCGAAGAACTCATCATTACTTGCAATATTTAAAGGAGTCGCTATGTCCACGCTTGGAAGCTTGATGCATACCTCGGCCACGCAAGGCAATCCGATTGATGCCCTGCGAAGTTTCCTTGAGACGGAGGCGCGTAATGAGGCTGCAAAGCAGACAAGCAAGATGCGCTTTGTGGGCTACGTGCTAGAGCTAGGTTTCGACACTGCGAAGATCATCACGAGCGATCCCTACAAGCTGGCCGTGGGCGGAATCCCTCGCGGCTCATTCTTGATCATGACGCCGGTAAATACGGCGACGGCACCAGCGCACTTCACCCTTCTTCGAGTGACTGGCGTATCACCCACGCCACTGAGTAATCAAGTTCAGCAGACGTATTTTGAGCTACACAAGAAGTCCATGCCAGAACTGGATGTTTGGACACAGAGCGAGTTGCAGTGGGGGGCTCTGGACTGTGATGTGCTGGGGATGTTTTACGCCGATCCTGCCGCTATGCAGCGTCTGGCCTACTCCGGTGATGTGAACAATGTGGTGAGCGCACATCGATACAAAGTTTTTGCCCCGGATGACGCTCTGTTGAAGGTGATCGTCAATGGCATGGTCAAGCCGGAGAGCCAGATCGAAATCGGGGCGTTGAGGACGATGGAGTGCGGTCTGTCCAGCGCAACTACAAGCAGAATCGGCGTCTCAATCTCCATGCGAGATTTTAAAGGCTGCCGAACTGCGATGTTCGGTAAGACGCGGCTTGGCAAGTCCAACGTAGTCAAGCTCATTGCTAAGGGCATGCTTGATGCAACAGCGGATGACAAGTCAGTAGGCCAGTTGATCTTTGATGTGAATGGCGAGTATGCCAACGACAATCCGCAAGATGGGAACAAGTCCATCCGCTCGGCCAATGCAGAGCGCTGCGAAGTCTATGCATTGACGAGTCGAGCGGAAACACCCTCTAAGCCTTTGCGACTGAATTTCTACGAGCAGACTGATTCAGCTATCCAGGTCATTGGCTCCATGCTTGCGCAAGCAAACAAGAGCGCAGATTACGTCAAAAGCTTCAGTAGCGTTGAGCTGCCCTCCATCGAAGGCATAAAAGCACTTCCTGATCGCGAAAAGGTCAGGCCAATTCGAAAGATTCAGATGTTCTGGGCAATTCTCTTAAAGGCTGGCTTCGAAATGGATGAGGCCAGGTTGAGGGCCTTGGGGCTTGTTTCAAAGAATGCAAAGAATTTCAATCCGCATTTCAATAAAAATTTGCGCAATGCCGCGTATCGGGCTGTTCGCGACACGGATGCGCCGGCAGCTATCGATTCACCTGATGGGTTGAGGGCTGAGCTTGAAGTTATGGCTCAGTTCGTTAGGGAGAATCCTAACCACCCAGAGCTTACTTCTTCATCTGGGAAGCCCATGTTCGAAGCGGATCATCTCGCGCTTCTAAAATTCTTCAGTCCCGGAGCCTTGGGGACAGGTCCAGCTATGCTGCGTCCTTACAGAGTCTTTCACTCTCCCCATGCTGGAGACTTCAATGCCGAAATCCTCAAACTTCTGGACGACGGAAAGACTGTAATACTGGATCTGGGTAACGCAACGGATGAAATCCGTCGCTACTTTGCCGACATGTTGTCGAAGGCGGTGTTCGCCCATCAAGAGACTAAGTTTGTTAGCAACGCTCTGGGAGGTCGCTTCGTTCAGCTGTATTTCGAGGAGGCCCATAACCTATTTCCTCCTGATGCGCGTGATTTGACCGGAGTGTATGCGCGCTTTGCCAAGGAGGGGGCGAAGTTCCACATCGGAATGGTGTATTCGACCCAGTCACCCTCCACGATCAACAAGGACCTTTTGGCTCAGACAGAAAATTTCTTCGTCGGCCATCTATCCAGCCAGGATGAGGCCCGTGCGTTGGGACGAGTTCAGGTCGCCTTCGAGGGTATCGAGCAGGACATCCTCAGGGCTAAGACACCTGGTTATATGCGCATGCTTACCATGTCGCATCGGTTCGTCATTCCAGTGCAGGCAAACAAGTTCGAGGCCATTTGACATGCCCTACAGTGCCGGAACGCGCTTACCCTTCGAATCCGCATCGAAGCTGGGTCATTTGTCAGTTGTTCAGAGCGCTTGGGTCAAGGAGTTGGTTCGCGATTTCGAACACGCCAAGCCGCTGGTGTCCGATACGTCCGGAACCTTGTGGCACTCCATCGATACCAAGGGGGCGCTTCCACTCCGAAGTGTTTGGGCGGTCGATGGTTCGTTCGTTGCCGTTCGCTCAGAGGGCAAGCCGCCTAAAGAGGTGGCGTTCGTGAAAACGGCACTACTATTGGTAGATCGCGCCAAACTTGATGCTATTGATAAGGAGAACCCGCACCCCCTTTTGCTGCAGGACGTTCTCAGGGGTAGTGCGATTTTCCATTCCACGGTGTTCCCGTTGAAGAATGTGCGAACCCCGCTAGGCAACAACTACGACGCTGTCCGTCACATCGTTAGGGACTCTTTTAAGATTGACCAAGATGGGGCTTTCTTTGACACTCTAAAATGGCTCGTCTACAAAAAATGGACCGATGGGACATCGTCGTCGCCCGCCTTTGAGTGCCCGCATTGTCACTCCATGATCGAGGGGCTGCCGCATGACGCAGACGAGGGGGTGTGTGCTCATTGCAATCAGACAGTCTTTGTCTCGGACCTGATTGGCTTTCATTTGGACATGGATGAGGACAGCGCTCCAGATTCAGTGGCGTCCTCCTACATGTTGGTTATGGAGCATCTCATGCTCTTTACAGCCATTCGAGTTGCGTGGGGTCATACGGATAAGTCCCTGGTAGGGGAGACCCTTTTCATCAAGGACGGACCCCTATCGCTTCGCAGTCAGTATTCAAAGCTCGTCCCTAACATTCGTGAGTTCTTGGCATTCGCTGTGAGCCAGGGCCGTGGTGTGCACATCATCGGACAAGAAAAGAGCGGCGCCTTCGTAGATCACCTGCAATCAATTGTGCAGTTTGCGTCACCGCACGAGCGAGGAGAACCTGGCAGCTATGCCGCACTTGATCACAACTATGTCCGTCGTGAGGTCTACCGCTCCCCGGACTTGTCCAACCCCTACGGCAAGCGGACCAACTGGGGAGAAAAGCTCTTTGTGAAGCTCGACCCAGGTATGTCTATGGTTCTTAATGTGCCAACCGGCAGCTATCTGGATGCGGGCGAACGTCCGCTTGCAGAGGATTTGATCGGGCTACAGCGGATTTTAGCCACCTTGCCATCTATCGTGAGCCATAAATTCGAAGGGGCACTGTTTCCCGTGGAGTTGGCAAATGGTATTGCCTCGATGTCCAGCTACCCGTCTGCTGCAATTCTGGCCAAGTTTTTGGAAGACCAGTCAGCGTAGATCCAAGGATAGCTGCTTGTCCGCCTGACGCCTGCCTGGGATGAACCCAGGTACTGACGGTAAGCTTTGAATCTTAAACGCCGGACTGGTGGTCATGGATCTCTTCACCAAAGGAGCCCGCATTGCTATTTTACGAATCGTCGTCGGGCGAGACTAACCACTAACGCGCCAACAGGAGAGGTGGGATGGTAGGCAAGAAGAAGGCTAGACTTTGGGAAGAGTCGGTTGTGATTGGACTTCGCGACATGCAGTGGCGCTTGCAGCTTCATGAAATACTCTCCCGAGAGGATCGACTCAACTCGATTCGTGCTCGGTTTCACAATCAGGGCGGCGTTATCGATGATGTGGCGCTTCGCGGTGTTATTCCGCCGGGTTTCGTCACACTAGACGGCAACGCCGAGTCCTCGACTGCTGACGTAGCTCTTAGCTCGGTGAAAGGATTTTGCTTTTTAGTAGAGGTTAAACCTTCTAGGCAAGGAATAAGAGATGAGTGGAAACTGAAAAAGAGGCGAAAGCGCAAAAGCAGAGCTAGTGTTCACTCGAAGGCAGCCTTCCGCACCTTGAAACGCTTAGTTGAGGGCTTTGAAGCCAATCCTGCTGACGTGGAGAAGGCCGGGATGTTGCAACGCTCATTGAGAGTTCACCAAGTCGCGTACTGGGAAGGAGAAGATCGAGGAAAGCTGCGAGACGGAATGATTAAAGTTGAGCCCTATATCAACGCCTGCATCTCTATGCGCCGTGTAGATGAGCTAACCAGTGATCGATGCATCTCAAGCCTCAAGCATCTCTACTATCAGTTCGAGGGCGAAACGCATGGCACCCAGCGTCTGCCCGCGAAGGAAATGCTATCCACATCCACGCGAATTCAGTTTGACATCCAATCCGACGGATCTTTGCATTCGATTAAAACTGCGTATGGTGCAGAATATGAAGAATTCCAGCAGTATGTAAATTGGCTCTGCGAGAGTTGCAGCGAAGATGGTGGAGTTGATCAACCTATCAACTGCCTTGTTATGACTGGCGATGGGTTTTTGCAAGCAGTGTCAAGTCTGCGAGAGCTCGCGACGTTGCTCAACATTGATTTGTCTTGCAAGCCGGAACCCGAATACCCGGGGCCGACTTACTCCTGATGCCACTCACCCGTTCCAACGGGGCAGTCACTGAGGCTTGTCCAGATCTGAACTTTTTTCGATAGCCTCATCCACCTTTTATTGCATGCCTCTAGCGCCCTATCTGCCTCGACCAAAGCCAATTCATGGTCCAGGCGATGAAGTGCTGCAATGTAAGCTTCAAACCAAAAATCTTTCTGACTCAGCGCTTTTCTTTTCCTCTTCATTTCTATTGTCGCCATTTAATATTGACCGGCATCGAAAGTAAGGTCATTTGATCGCGCGTCAATAGATAATTTTAATTTTCCTGGGTCACAGGAAAATAAATAGGTACTTACACCCCTTGGGTTTCATGCCAAATGCGGGTGAAGGTCTAACGGTGCATCTGTAGCGTAGTAGTCGTTGAAGCCATTTAGGAATACGTGGCGATGGTTGCGGCTGCTATGAGGCGTCTATCAGGCTCTTGATCAGCCCAAGTGCTTGCTTCTGCTTTTTGGCATCAAGCTGGGAAAGCACCAGGATGGCCTCAGCCACAACATCCGATGCCGCCAGGAAGTAGGCCGCAGGAAGGTCTAGAAGCTCTGCGAGCTTCTCGATGGTCTCCAAATCGGGCTTATGTAGGCCTCTCTCATACCTGCTGATGCGGGGCGCGGTGGTGTTTGGATCATCCACTCCCATCAATAGTTCCCCTAGCTGGGCCTGAGTCCAGCCCTTGGCTGCGCGAGCGGCGCGGAGGCGTTGGCCAAGAGCAGTGGTTGTTGGTAGCGGCGCGGGCATTCGGGGCAGCAAGAAAGGCATTGACTCCCCGAAGTGTGCCCGCCTAAGCTTACCCGGTCATTTGCATTCAACGCAAATATTCGTTGGGGTAGGCAATCGTATGGATATGAGGTGCTGGGCATTGGTGGGTCTACTGGCGTTCGCTGCTTCTGCTGAGGCTATGCCCAGCCTCTCATGCCAGTTGCAGAGCGGTGAGTTCAAGGCGGGTGGGGGAGGGAAGCCGAAGATCTCGGAGTTCATCTGGGCCTCTGGTCATGGCTCCGCAACGCCCACTGGGCCCATCCGAACCAGGATCGGCCGCATCGACCCGGTAGAAGGCCGGGGCTACAAGCGCGCTATCACGCTCGATGGAAAGCTGGTTCTGCTGCCTCCCGAAGCGCATAGCGTCATTGGCTTCGGCAAGGTTTATGACTTCAAGGACGCCATCGCTCTGGCTTACCTCGGCGAGCGTGAGGAGGACTCCTCTGCGCGGCCTAGTCAGATCGTCATCGTCATCAACAAAGTCGGGTCAGTGATTGATAGCGAAGTCCTGCCCGGCACTGCAACGAATCCGGGCAGTCACTGCCTACTCATTGACTGATCAAGGAGCTGACATGAAGAAGCTTTGGACGCTTTCCGCCGCAGTGCTGCTGGCCGCCTGCTCGGGTGGCCCTGGTAGTGGCGATGTTGAGAATGCGCTGACGGCGTATTTCAAAGAAGCAACAGGCACGACGATGACCTTTGAAAGTCTCAAGGTGGGCGAGTGCGTGCGTGGGGACAGTCCGGGCTATGCGTGCAGTGTCACTGGAACCGCGCGGTATCAGCTTGGCACTCGCATTGAGCAGCAGCAGCTCGTTGGCACGTTCGTTATCGACAAAGTTGGCGGCAACTGGACTGTTGTAGACCGTCGCTGACCCAAGCCTCGCCAACTAAAGCTAGGAAGCTCGTATGTGGACCTTGTTCAAGGTAGTCCGTTGGCTCATCACGGGCGCGGCCCTGTGGTGGCTTTGCAGCGTGGTGTTTGAGGAGGGCACGACGGCTGACGGGGCAGTCTTCGGGCTGATGCTGTTCGGGCAACTGGTCTTCTGGCCCCTTGCGCTGTTGTGGGGTTTGCCGTGGCTGTTCCGTCGCCGAACGGCCAAGCTGAAAAAGCATAGGCCTGAAGAGTTCGAACCCACGGTATCTCATGATCACATTGCCTTGGACCTGGGCAGGGATACCATCTGGGTTCGGGACCCTGGGAAGGGCGAGCGCTATCTGCGGCGGGCTGAAGTGCTCGCAATCCGCACTGGGGAATACAACTACAAGGGAGTGATCACCCATCGCCTGGAAGTCCAAGTCCGGGACGTTGTTCACCCACTCTGGCTGGTTCCTTTCGTGCGCCATTCTGATCGTTGGCTCAAAAGCACTGCAGTCAATGAATCTGAGCGGGACGAGTGGTTCGCTAGGATGAAGGCATGGATCTCTCAGACCTTGTAATGGGCGCGTTGGCAGGGTCTGAGGTAACCACTATCTTTTCCGTTAGCGATACTGTCGCAGTGCTCCCATACGGGATCCATGCCCTTTGCTCGTAGGCGTGATTGACTCCCCCGTCGCCAACACCTAAGGGGAGGGCGGACCCCGGAACTTTGCCGGTCTGGCAAGGGACCGGGGAGGCTCTCACTCTATGAGATTGACCGTAGGTATAGTTTTTCAACTGCTGCGCTTGCCGTACTATTGGCCGGTCGGCGGTTTGCCGGAGGAGCAGGGGGCGAAATGGATGTTTTGAAGGGGGCTGTAATTCACAGTCTGGAGAAGGAAGCGCACGACTCGATGACGACGGTGCGGAAAGCCAATGATCCGCTAGACGTGTCGGACAAGATGGTGAATCGCTTGGCCCAACAATTGGCAGATCTCGTTGGCAAGGAAGGCAGCGCAGTGCTATGGGGGCAATTTGCCCCAGCCAATCGGGAGGGTGACTTTCCAGGTTCGGTTCGAACGCTGCTTGCGGCAGAGTTCTGTCCAACGCTGCTGATGGATCTTTCGCTAGTCGCTATGAAGGAACTGCGCGAGCAGGCTGAGAAAAAGACTGGGGCAACGGGAGGTCATATCTTCTTTGGTCAATACCAAAGCAAGGGTTCAGATTTCCTCTTGGTGGCAATGATCAAGCAGAAAGGCGCGATCACCTTATCTGAGGATCTTCGACCTACGGAGATCAAAGAGATCGACATGTCTAAGCTTCATCAAGCTGCTCGCATCAACTTGGCGCGCTACCAAGTTCACCTTAGCGCCCCCAGTGGAAACGACGATGCGGAAAGCACGAATGCTACAGAGACTGAGGAGAAGACTTATCTCTGCTTTGTGAATCGAAAGGGCAGAGAGGATGTCGCGGACTATTTCGTGGACGCGCTGGGTTGCGTAAAAGGAACGTCTTCTTCCCAGCTGACCACTAAATTGCTGAGGTTCGTCAAGCAGTTCGTACGGAATGTGCCGGAGATCGCTGACTCTCATGCTGAGATCAAGCAAGGGGTGGTTGATTACATGCAGTCGCTCGATAGCAGCCAAGTCGTTAAGCTCGACGAAGTTGTTCATGCTGCGAAGGCGAAGGTTCATCCCACATTTGCCCAGCATCTCGATCCTCTGAAAGTGTTTCTTAATTCGGACGAATGCCAGATTCCTGAAGAGTTCTCCCTTAGCCGCCAGGCGCTCCGGCCGCATATCCGGATCAACGCTAAGAAGGCGAACTGGGGGCTGTGGTTTGAGACGGGTATAGTCGGCACCAGCAATTCAGAACTTCTCTACGACGCTGCGCGAAAGAGCCTTATGCTGACCGACCTGCCGCCGGAGACCGTTGAGAGCATCGAAGCGGCGCTTCGCGCTCGTGGGCAGCTGTAACCATGTTTTCCGATGTTGTCAAACTCTATCGAGCGGCAGGCATGCCCTTGATCTCAGAGGGGCGGTTTTCCTTCGAGGGTCCGGCAGATGAGCTATTAAAGAGCGCGGTTCAGCGGTGTCAGGAACTAGGTGCAGGCTTTGGTCACTTTGCGGACGGCCCTGACTATGACGGCGATGAGCTTGAGTTCACGTGGGCTCTCGCCGTAAACGAGTCAGGTCGCTTCTATGGTTCAGTGGATGATCTTGTAGTTAGGTGCGAATCAATACATCGCGGCCAGTTTCCTGAGAATTTCTACATTGCCGCGCTTGATTTCTTTTCCGGCGAAGAGCTAAGGGAAGAAGTCCGCGAGCTGCTCGTTTTGAAGAAACTTTGTGAGCTCATCCGCCTGCTGAGCGAGTTAAGTGTGAGTGGAGATCTTGCCGCCGAGGCCGGGCGACCATCACACCTAGTGTTCGTGAAGCCAGCCTCCTCCGGTTCCCCTCCGGTCACGGTTGAGATCACTACGCGCATCCAAGCGAAGATGCTCGAAGGAGATTGCCCTGATCTGGGTGTCTTGAGCGATCTCTTAACAGAGAGTGGGAAGGGGAAGGTTCGAACGGAGGAGTACAAAGCCATTTTCCGGCTCGCGGTTGCCGGTGCGTGTGCAGATGAGCCTACCGCAGAGGCTAGATTTGGAGTTTTGTTGGATCACTGGGGAGGCGTTCTACGTCGATTCCGGTATGACGTTGAATGCCTGGTGGATCGAATTTCGTTTGAAGGGCTTCGCCGCGAGATAGTCGAGGCCGAGTTAAACTTCGTTGGACGGATGAATACTGCGGTGGTGGATAATGCCACGAAGTTCTTGGGCATCCCTATATCCCTTGTTGCCGTCGCTGCGGTGGTTGGGGGGAGCTCTATCGGCAATGACCTGCTTGTCTGTGCGGGTGCTGTGATCGTTGCTCTCGTTGTAAGCGGTGTAGCTAGAGCTGTGCGTTTGCAGATGGCAACAACGACAACGGCATTTGAGGCTGCGCTCGCTGGTATGCGTGCGCGCGCTTCGGCTGGCGGTGGTGTCTCGGAAAGCCTTGATGATCTGGAAGGTACCTTCCGCCAACGACGCACGTTCGCGAGCAGAGTGATCGGGACGTTCAATACGCTGGCTTGGGTGCCCCCGCTGCTGGGCGTGGCTGTGGTGATTTGGAAGTTTCCCCCGCTGTGGCTTACGCAGTTGCTCGCTGATATCGGGTGGGCATAGGGCCTCCCAGGGCTAAAACTAAGCGCGAGAGTCACAAGCAAGAGCGCACTTAGGCATTGCCCTGCGGGCAATGCGTGCGCAAGAGGCTGTGCCCCTTGACCCCCTAATAAAGCGCTTGCCAAAGCCTAAATCGTAGGCATAAAGGCAAGTGCGGGGGCCAGAACAAGGAGCATCAATGGCCATTTATCACACCAGAGTAAAGACCTTCAGCCGTGCCCAGGGGCACGCATCCACCGCTGCAGCAGCCTACCGCGCAGGCCTGCTCATCATCGATGAACGCACCGGACTCCGGCACGATTACCGAAGGCGAGGAGGCGTTGTCGAAACCCGGTGTCTGGCGCCGGATGAAGCGCCTGACTGGGCTTTCGATCCTCGGCAGCTCTGGCCAGCAGCAGAGGCTTCAGAGCGCCGAAAAGACGCCACGGTCGCTAGGGAGTTCGAAGTGGCGCTGCCACACGAACTGAGCAATGAGCAGCGTTCAGACCTGGCAGCTGAAATATCGCGCTGTCTGGTCCAGCGTTACAGGTTCGCTGTCCAATCCAGCATCCATGAGCCGCAAACGGCAGATGGCCTTAACTATCACGTCCACATCTTGGCTACGACTAGGCGGGTGGACGCAGAGGGGCTGAAGGACAAGACCAGAGAATTAGACGGCGGCCCTTCGGGTCGAGGAGAAGTCGAATGGATCCGCGCGATGGTGGGTGAAGCCATCAATGCTCACCTGGCCGCAGCCGGTGTCTCGGCCCGTGTCGATCACCGAAGCCTGAAAGAGCAGGCCGCTGAGGCTGCAGAGCAAGGGGATGAGCTTACGGCAGCGGAGCTTTCCCGTGCTCCAGGACTTCACATGGGCAAAGACGCCACTGCCTTGCATCGCCGAGGTATGGATACCGATCTTAAGCAGGGCAATGACGGGATCCATCTGGCCAACAGCGCTGCTTGGGATCGCGCCATGGCCCAGATGGCAGGAGAGGGCAGGTTGATGGACCCCGTATCCGATCAGGCCGTTCCGGTTGGCTCGCGCCAGGTTGCCCTAGGCCCCGCCATGGGACCAATGCTGTCTTCCGACCTGGTGAGCCCTGTGGTTGAAGCAGTGGAGGGAAGCCTGCCAGTTGAAGCGATTGCCGACGACGGGGCGCGGCAGCCGCAGGCCACTGCATCCAAGCAGGCGTTGAAAGCTGTGCTAGAAATTTGGGCCGAGGCGTGGATTGAGGCGCTTCGAGATCGGCTTAGATTTACGCGCAGGCTGCTCCGCATCAGTGCTGCTCTGATATCCACTCATGTCGCAACGCCCAGGCTCCGTGGCGACTTGGAAGAACTGCTCGCGCGACTGAAGAAGTTGAAGCGGGATGCGCTGCGTTTCAAGCGTAGGCTGAAAGCTGAAGACCGTGCTCAGCATGGGCTAGCACAGGCGGAATTTGCTCTGGAGAGCTTCGAAAGCCAGAACCCAAAGCCGGGCCTCTTGAGTCGCTCAGACTGGTCGCGGCGTCGGGCGCGCCGGGTCAGGGCTGTTGAGCTGGGGCGCGAGGAGTATCAACGCGCTCACGAGGCCACTGGCCCCGCCGCTCAGAAGGACTACAGCCGTCAGACAGATGAGTCCCTCTCGCAGCTGGAGAATTGGAGCGAAGTGTTGCTGCGGAGATATCCGGTGGAGGATGCGCTCATTGACCCTCCTGCGGCCCCCATTCCGGCTGATGTCTTACCGGTAATGAAGCAGAGCAAGGAACCAGGAGTGCGGTTTCACTGATAGACAAGCGAAGGCCCCGGCTCGCCGGGGCTTTAGCCAACCTCATTTCGAAGACTCAGTGGTAGGTAGGTCCGCGAGTGGTCTTGGACACTGCGCCTCGGCGCTCTGAAATCATGTCGCTGAGCTGCACCTGATCGCGCTCTACTAGGCTCTCCCTGACTCTCACTGCAGGTTTCAGAGTGTGGTCGTCAGCCGGGGGTTTTGGAGTGATGCATCGGTTGATCAGTTCGTCGGCAATTTCGAGGGCATGGATGATGTCCTCGATTCGCTCTTGCGTGTCTCGTGTCCTGTCTTGGGCAATCAAAGGGCATAGCACTCGACTAGCGATAGCCAGCTTTCTTTCTAACGGCATATGAAGCTCCTAACGTGGGGGAGCTTTCATAAAACCATCATTTGCGTTGATCGCAATAGTCGCGGCGTTTGTCAGTGCCAATGTTGGCCCGTTAGAGATACTCCTAGACGTTCCATGTAATTTTCCTGGCGCGGAGATCCGCTACCCAAGCAACTTCTTCAGTGCAGCGAGCTCAAGATTGAAGCTCAAGGATGACAGGCCCGCTGTTTTGAATTCAGGAGTGATCAGCCCATTAAGCTTTTCTGCCGGGGTGAATTCCCGGCTGTAGACGGGATGGTGCTCATCATCAAGCTCATGGCCGACGATCTGGGCGCGCATTTCTGAGGCAACACCGAATCCCTGCATTTGCTGAATGACCGTCTTGCGCAGTGAATGAAAACCGCGCTTGGCCTTGGGCCAGGTCTTTCCGTGCTCAGCGAGGTGGCGGGTAAAGGCCTTGGATATCCAGTTCCCCGCGCCATTGACGGCATTGGCCTTCGCTTGGGGGAAGAGACGGCTTGAGGTGGGCAGGCTGGCAACATAGTCGCCGAAGCCCAGGGCCATCAGGTCAGCGTGGATCGGGACAGTCCGGATACTGGCCTCGCTCTTGAGGCGCTGGTGCTCGCCGTCGTCATTAATATGGATGTAGGCCACCCCTCCCTCCGTTTGCACATCGCTCACCAGTAGCTGCCCAACTTCGGAGGCCCGGGCACCCGTATACAGGCCCAACAAGGCTGCCCAGCGCGCGGCAGGTGACAAGGTGGCAAAGGCCGAGGGAGCAAAGAGGAGGCTGATTTGCTTCAGGTCGAAGGCCTTGAAGCCCAGCTTGCGCCGCTTACGCTTGGCGCTATTGCCGTATGAGACATGGCTTCGGGCCGGATTGCTGTCTGTGTAGTAGCCAGCGGCAATCAACCAATCGAAGAAGCCGCCCAGGTAGGACTGTTTGTTCACCCGGGTCGGGGTTGAGATGCCAGCGTCGGCGAGCGACTGATAGAAGTTCGACAGGTCGATCCGGTTGATGCTCGGCAAGGGATAGTCAGGGCCGGTGACGCGCACGAACCCGTCAATCGCCGACTTCTTGATGCTGTAGGTCTTGGGGATGGTGTCGGGGGCAATGGCTTTGAGCCAAAGATCACGCGCTTCCATCAGCGACAGAACTTTGCTGGGCTGAGGCTTGGAGGGGGCTGCCGGGGCGGCTGCCGCGCCGAAGAACGCAGGGTTGATCCGTCCGATACTCTCGATGGCGCGAGTCAGCGCCTCGGTGTCTTCGCCTGGCTCCGCTTGGATACGCAGGGTGCCATTGGCGTCTCGTTCCAGGGTGTAGTCCTGGAGCCGTTGTCCCCGAAGCTCCTGGAGCCATTGCTCTGCCGTCTTCTCGCCCATGCCGTTCTTCCTGATGGCGCTGAAGACTTCAGCATAGCGGGCGGCTAGGACCAAGGCGCAAGCCTGGGCGCTGCGCATTTCGCGTGTTCGAAGGCTTCGCTTGAGAATTCGGCAGCCCAGAAGGGGCTGGAGGTCGACGGGCACGCGCTGGCGGAACGAAAAGCCCGCTGGCGTCTTGATCAAGTGATGGGGAACTCTCATCGGGATGTGTCCCGATTTGTGTCCTGCCCCCTAGTAGGCCCAGAAAAGCAAAACCCCTGATTTCTCAGGGGTTTGCAGAGTCTGGCGGAGAGAGGGGGATTCGAACCCCCGAAGCGCGGTTTAGACGCTTACACACTTTCCAGGCGTGCTCCTTCAACCACTCGGACACCTCTCCGGATCCCTGCCATCGGCAAACGCCTCAGCAGGGGCGCAGATTCTAGCGGGCGGCGCGGCAGGACACAAGCACCCATTCAGGGCGCGTCGCAGGCGGAGGGGGATGGACAGGCGTGGCACAATGGAGCATCCGATGGAAGACGGTGGCCTGATGTCCTATCTCGTCCTTGCCCGCAAGTGGCGTCCGAAGCGTTTTGCCGAGCTGGTGGGCCAGGAACACGTGGTCCGTGCGCTCAGCAATGCGCTGGACAGTGGCCGGGTCCACCACGCGTTCCTGTTCACCGGTACCCGCGGTGTGGGCAAGACCACCATCGCGCGCATCTTCGCCAAGTCGCTGAACTGCGAGCAGGGCACCAGTGCCGATCCGTGCGGCCAGTGCCCGGCCTGCCTGGACATCGATGCCGGTCGCTACATCGACCTGCTGGAGATCGACGCCGCGTCCAACACCGGCGTGGATGACGTCCGTGAGGTGATCGAGAACGCGCAGTACATGCCCTCGCGCGGCAAGTACAAGGTCTACCTGATCGACGAAGTGCACATGCTCTCGAAGGCGGCGTTCAACGCGCTGCTGAAGACGCTGGAAGAGCCGCCGGAGCACGTCAAGTTCCTGCTGGCCACCACCGATCCGCAGAAGCTGCCGGTCACCGTGCTCAGCCGCTGCCTGCAGTTCAACCTCAAGCGCCTGGATGAGGACCAGATCCAGGGCCAGATGACCCGCATCCTGGCGGCCGAGGAGATCGAAGCCGACGGCAGTGCCATCGTGCAGCTGGCCAAGGCCGCCGACGGCAGTTTGCGCGACGGTCTGTCGCTGCTGGACCAGGCCATCGCCTACGCCGGTGGTGCGCTGCGCGACGATGTGGTGCGCACCATGCTGGGGACCGTCGATCGCACCCAGGTGGCAGCGATGCTCGATGCCCTCGCCGAAGGTGACGGTTCGCGCCTGTTGCAGGTGGTGGCGGCACTGGCGGAATTCTCGCCCGACTGGAGTGGCGTGCTGGAGGCCTTGGCCGAAGGCCTGCATCGCATCCAGGTGCAGCAGCTGGTACCGGGTGTTGCCGCCGCGGCTGAAGGCCTGGACGCGGCAGCGTTCGCCGGGCGGCTGCGTCCGGAGGTGGTGCAGCTCTGGTATCAGATGGCCCTGAACGGCCGTCGCGACCTGTCGCTGGCGCCGAGCCCGCGCGCGGGCTTTGAAATGGCCGTGCTGCGCATGCTGGCGTTCCGCCCGGCAGCGTCGGTGCCGCCGGTGCCGCGTTCGGTGGATGCCGCCGGCGGTGCCGCCGGGGGGGCGATGCCCGGTGGTGGGGCGGGTGCTGGCAGCCAGGAAACGGCCCCGGTGGCCGCCGCTGCCGCGATCCCGGCCCGCGTGCCTGCGCAGGCCGCCCCACGCGAACCCGACCCGAAACCAGAGCCGGCGCCCGAACCCGAACCTGATCCGGCGCCTGAGCCGAAGCCGGTTCCGGTCGAAGAACCGGTGTCGCCGCCGCCGGTCAAGGCCGACGGCATCCCGGTGCCGGTGGCCGTCGACGATCTTCCGCCGTGGGCCACGGACGAGGCCGAGGCCCGCGACCAGGCACTGGCTGCGGATGTCGCCACGCCGGACGCGGCAATGGTCGCGCCCTGGCATGAGCCGTCGCCTCCGGTCGCTGCATCAGCCGCGCCCGAGCGTCCGTTCCGTTCCGATGGCATCGTCATCGCTCCACCTGCGCCCGTCGCGTCGGCGGAGACGGGCGCGCGGGCTGACATCGGCGAGCTGGCGACGGCGGAAGACTGGCTGGACCTGGTCGCCAACAGCGGCCTGAGCGGGCCTTCACGGCAGCTTGCGGCCAATGCCGCCTTCATCTCCTGCCGGCAGGGGACCTTGAAACTGGGGCTTTCGCCCGGATTTGAGTACCTGCGCTCGGAACGCGCGCTGGCCGCTCTTGGCGAAATGCTGGAAAAGGCCTTGGGGCACGCGCTGAAGATCGTGGTCGAGACCGTGGAAACCGAACACGTTCCGGCCGAGACCCTGCACCAGCGCGCCGATCGCCAGCGCGGCGAGCGGCAACAGGTGGCAGAGGCTGTTTTCATGGACGATCCGGAAGTGCAGGTGCTGATCCAGCAACACGGCGCCCGGGTCGTTTCCGATTCCATCCGTTCTTTTGACGAGTAAGACACTATGCGCGGCAACATCGCCCAACTGATGCAGCAGGCCCAGAAGATGCAGGAGAACCTGCAGAAGGCCCAGGAAGAAATCGCCAGGATCGAAGTGACCGGCAGTGCCGGCGGTGGCATGGTCAGCGTGACGCTGACCGGTGCCAAGGAGTGCCGCAAGGTGCGCATCGACCCGTCGCTGGCCAGTGACCCGGAGATGCTGGAAGACCTGATCGCCGCGGCGTTCAACGATGCCTCCAACAAGATCGATGCCGAATCGAAGTCGAAGATGGGCTCGGCTACCGCCGGCATGCAGCTTCCGCCGGGCATGAAGCTGCCGTTCTGATCGTCGGCGCGGTGCCCGCGTTGCCGGGTGCCGCGCACACCCATAAAGCCAGAAGCTGCCGTGTCCGCACCCCTGCTTGAACAATTGATCGATGCGCTGCGGGTGCTGCCTGGCGTGGGCCAGAAGACCGCGCAGCGCATGGCCTACCACCTGCTGGAACGCGAACGCGACGGCGGCCAGCGCCTGGCCGAGGTGTTGGCGCTGGCCGTAGAGCGCATCGGCCACTGCGCGCAGTGCCGCGATTTCAGTGAAACCGAACTGTGCCCGACCTGCGCCAACGGTAGCCGCGAGCGCAGCCAGCTGTGCGTGGTGGAATCGCCCGCCGACCGCCTTGCCATCGAGAATGCCACCGGCTTCCGGGGTGTCTACTTCGTGCTGCAGGGGCGTCTGTCGCCGCTCGACGGCATCGGTCCGCGCGACCTGGGCCTGGAGCAGCTGGAGCAGCGCCTTGGCGAAGGCGAAGTGCAGGAGCTGATCATCGCCACCAGCGCCACCGTCGAGGGAGAGGCCACCGCGCATTATCTGGCGCAGCTGGCGCGGGCCCGCCAGGTCCGGCCGAGCCGGTTGGCGCAGGGGCTGCCGCTGGGGGGCGAACTGGAATACGTGGATCGCGGCACGCTGTCGCACGCGTTCGGCACCCGCAGCGAATTCCGCGATTGACGGCCTGGCCCTTTGAGGGGCGGGGGTTGCCTACAATGCAGGCGACATTTCACCGAGGCCGACCATGAGCAACGAAACCCTTTTCAGCAGGATCATCCGTCGCGAGATTCCGGCCACCATCGTCTATGAAGACGAGGACGTGCTGGGCTTCAAGGACATCGCGCCGCAGGCGCCGGTGCACGTGCTGTTCATTCCGAAGAATGAAATCATTCCGACCCTGGACGACCTGCAGCCTTCGCAGGCGCACCTGATCGGCAAGCTGGCCCTGGCGGCGGCCGAGTATGCGCGCCGCGAGGGATTTGCCGAGCAGGGCTACCGCATCGTGATGAACTGCCGCGAGGATGCAGGGCAGACCGTGTTCCACATCCACATGCATCTGCTGGCCGGCGCGCCGCTGGGCCATTTCGGCGCGCCCGGGAAGTAAGCGCCCGCCGGCGCGATGCCGTGCAAGCAGAAGGCCGCCCGGTGGGCGGCCTTCTGCGTCATGCGTACCGGAGGGGGGTTACCACCAGCCCCAGCGGCCGTAGCCCCAGTACGGGCCATACGGGCCCGGGCCCCAGGGGCCATAGGGGTAGGGCACGACGTCGACCTGGCGCTGCTCCGGCCACAAGTAGATCACATCGGCCGACAGCTTCGGCAGGCGATAGTCGTACTCGCCGATGCGGGTGTTCTGGTAGCCATCGATCTTGCCGATGAAGGTCACGTCACGGCCGGGCTCAAACACCGCCGGATCGTAGAAGCCGGAGCGGCAGGCGATGAAGCGGCCGTCGCTGGCATCGGACGAGGTGGTGTTCGGGCGGCCGGAGGCGTTGAGCGGGCGCGAGATCATCTGGAAGCAGGTCTCGCCCTGGCCGGGCTTGGTTTCGATGATGCGGCCGCCCCAGCGCACGGGCGTGCCGACCTGCTGGGTGGCGACTGAATCGCGCGGGGAGACCATGCTGAACTGTCCCTGCAGCGGCTTTGGGGCCGTGGCGCAGGCCGACAGGGCCAGCGTGGCCACAGCGGTGAGAAGGAACTTGGTGTTCATGGGGAGGCTCCGGAAGTCGGGCGATGCCTGCGCAGGTCCCGCAATAATGAAGCGAGGTCGGTGCAAGTTCCAGCGTAGCGCGCGTCGGCGAAACGCTGGCTGAGTGCCAGCAGGGCCGGATCGGGCCGGCACGCATGGACGCGACGGGCCCAGAGCAGTGCCGGCTCGTGCGGTTCGCGGGCCAGGCCGAGCCGGGCGTAGCGCCGGCCCAGGCGGTGCCAGGCGCGCAGCAGCGGGTCGCGTTCGCGCTCGCCCCGGGCCAGCAGCCATGCCATCCACAGCACGGCTGCCAACGCGGCCATCACGAAGCCTGACAGCAACTGTCCCGGCTTGATGTCGTCCAGGCCCAGGGGCTTGAACAGCTGCTGCTGGCGGCGCGCATCGAAGGACAGCACCAGGTCGTTCCAGCCACGGCGCAGCCAGTCGCCCATCTGACCCAGCTGCAGCCAGCGCTGCTGCAGCGGATTGCCGGCGTCTGCCAGCAGGCGATCGTCGAGGGTATCCAGGATGCGTTCTGGGGCGACGGCCGCCGTTGGATCGACCCGCACCCAGCCCCGTTGCGGCAGCCAGACCTCGGCCCAGGCGTGGGCATCCATCCGCCGGACAACCCAGTAGTCGCCCACCCGGTTGCGCGTGCCGCCGGCGAAGCCGGTCACCACGCGGGCCGGAATGCCTGCGTTGCGCATCAGCACCACGAAGGCCGAGCTGAAGTGCTCGCAGAAGCCTGCCTTGTAGCCGAACAGGAATTCATCGATGGGGTCGCGGCCGGCCACGGGCGTGTCCAGCGTGTAGGAGAAATCGGTGGTGATCCACTGCAGTGCGCGACGTACCACGGCCTCATCGTTGCTGCCTGCCTCCTGCCGCCACTGCCGGGCGAGGGTGGCGGTGCGCGGATTGAAGCCGGCCGGCAACTGCAGCGCTGCGCGTCGCAGGTAGGGGGGGAGCGCGCTGTCGAAGTGCTGCGGCGGCGCCGAGTGCAGGCGCCACCGGCTCAGCGCCGACAGCGTGCGGTCGCTGAGCAGGCTCATGTCCGCATCCAGCGTGCTGCCTTCCGGCGCACGGGTGGGCAGATCCAGTGCCACCAGCTGGCGGCGGTCGGTCGGCTCGTAGTCGATCTGGTAGTCCCAGCCGCGCGCACCGGCATCGACGATCGCGGGTGGGCGCTGCGTGCGGGCACGGTCACGGGTCCAGCGTCGGCCATCGAAGTCGGTCAACACCGGTCCTCGCCAGTAGCGCTGGTCCGGCTCGGGTACGGCGCCGAAGAACTGCACTCGCAGCGCAGGTGTGTCGTCGGCCATCAGGTCCAGCCACTGCCCCGGCTCCATGCTGTCGGACAGGCCCGGCGTACTGACCGCGCGTTCGGGTACGCCCCACAGCGGCGTGGACAGACGCGGAAACAGCCAGAACGACGCCAGCGCCAGTGGCAGGCCCAGCGCCAGCAGCCGGCCGACGCCCTTCAGCTGGCCGCGCAACGGCAAGGCGTCGGCGTGGCCCTCGCCCTGTGCCAGGCGCTGCAGGGCTAGCAGTGCACAAAGGCCGGCCAGCGCCGCCAGCAGCGTGGTCAGCGGGCCCTGGTCCAGCAGGAAGGCGGCGAATGGCGAGAACAGCGCAAAGCCCAGCAGGCTGCGTGCATCGCGCAGGCTGCGCAGCTCGCTGGACTTGATTGCAAGCATCGCGGCGAGCAGTGCGCAGCCGGTATCGCGTCCGGGACGGACCAGGCCCATCTGCCAGACGATGGCGGCCAGCATGCCCAGCACGAGCAGCAGGCGCACCGGCATCGGCAACACGCGTCGCCACGACAGCGCAGCCGTCAGCAGCGCAGCCAGCGCGATCACCGTGGCCAGCATCGGCGGCAACTGCAGCAGCAGTGGCAGCAGCGCAAGCGCAGCGCTGGCCAGGGTCCAGGTGCGGGCGTTGCGGTCGAGCGTGGGCGCGGCGTCAGTCATGCGGCATCAGCGCCAGCGCGCGCAGGCAGAGATGGTGATGGCTGGCGCCCTGTCCTGGCCCCAGTGGCGGATGCGAGGGCAGCAGCAGGGTGTAGCGGCGACCGCCGCGTTCGGCCATGTCGATCCAGCGCGCCAGGCGTGCGATGCGCGCTTCGGTCGGCAGTGGCGCCAGCGTGTGCCAGTCCAGCACGACCTCGATGCCGACCGGCTTTTCGTACTCACGGACCAGCAGGCTGTCGCGGCGCGCGGAGTGCTTCCAGGCAATGCTGCGTGGCGCGTCTCCGGCGCGGTAGGGGCGCAGCTGGTGCAGCTCTTCGCCGCTGGCGTGGGCGCGGGTGTGCAATGGATCGTTGCCGCGCTCCGGCAGCGCGGGGGCCAACGCTTCGGCCAGGGGATACACCAGCAATGGCTGTTCCGGCCACACCCACGACCACGCACGGACCAGGCCCAGCGGTTGCGTGGTGGACAGGCGGATGCGCGACAGTTCCCGCCAGCCGCGACGTTCGCTGGGGACGTCCAGCTCCACTTCGCCGCGCCCCTGTGCCGGCAGCGAGGTCCAGGCCTGGCTGTCGCCCAGTTGCAGGTGCAGCCCCTGTCGTGGCCGCGGATCACGCAGCGACAGGTCCACGCGCAGCCGCAGCGGCTGGCCGGCAGGCACCGGCTCGGCAGAGATCGCATCGATCTGCACGCCCGACAACTGCAGGTGCGCGGCAATGGCGCTGGCGATTGCCGCCGCCGCCAGCAGCAACGCCAGCAGCAACGCGGGGTTGTTGTTGTAGTTCAGCGCACCCAGCAGCATCGCCGACAGCAGCGTGGCGACGAACAGGCCGAAGCGTGTAGGCAGCACGTAGATGCGGTGGCGGTTCAACCGCTGCGGCAGTGCTTCCGGCGCACGCGGGCGTGCCAGCAGCTGCAGCCGCGCCCAGCGCGAGGCCACGCTCAGTCCACCGTGACGGTCTGCAGGATCGCGCGTGCCAGCGCAGGCCCGGAGCTGGACTCGGCTTCGGCCACCAGTCGATGCCCCGCCACCGCCACGAACAGCGTCTGCACGTCTTCGGGAATGACATGGCTGCGGCCGAGCAGCAGCGCATGCGCCCGGGCTGCACGCAGCAGCGCCAGTCCGGCACGAGGCGACAGCCCTACGCGCACGCCTGCATGCTGGCGGCTGCGGGTCAGCAGGGCCTGCACGTAGTCGACCAGCGCGTCGCTGGCGTGGACCTGGCCTACGGCCTCACGCAATGCCCGCACCTGCACTTCGTCCAGTTTCGGCATCGCACGTGCGATCAGGTCGCGGCGATCGGTGCCGCGCAGCAGCTCACGCTCGGCCTGCGGGCTGGGATAGCCCATCGCCAGCCGCAGCAGGAAACGGTCCAGCTGCGAGTCGGGCAAGGGGAACGTGCCCGACAGGTCCACCGGATTCTGGGTGGCGATCACGAAGAAGGGGTCCGGCAGCGCATGCGTCTGTCCATCCAGTGTCACCTGCTGTTCGGCCATGGCCTCCAGCAGCGCGCTCTGCGTGCGTGGTGGCGCGCGGTTGATTTCATCGGCCAGCAGCACATGGGTGAACACCGGGCCGGGATGGAACTGGAACTGGCGACTGCCTGCCTCATACACCGATACGCCAAGCACATCGGCCGGCAACAGGTCCGAGGTGAACTGCACGCGCTGGAAGCCCAGGCCCAGACTGCTGGCCAGCGCGTGGGCCAGCGTGGTCTTGCCGAGGCCGGGCAGGTCCTCGATCAGCAGATGTCCACCGGACAGCAGAGCGACGAAGGCGAGCCGCACTTCCGGAACCTTGCCCAGCACCAGCGCGTTGACCTGATCCTGGGCCTCCCGCAGGGACTGGCGCAGTTGATCGGTTAGCATGCTGGGACTGGGGGACGAAGCTGGCATGATCGTCTCTGATCTGGAATCTCCTCGATTATCCATAGAGCAATGCAGGGCGAACAGCGCGCACGGACGATTTTTCTCTGGTTATGGACGCTGGTCACAGCGGCCAAGCTGGTGGTGGCCGCGCGCCTGCCACTGTTCGTCGATGAAGCGTTCTACTGGCAGGAAGGCCAGCACTTGGCGGCGGCCTATTCCGATCTGCCGGGCCTGACCGCGTGGATGGCCCGGCTGGGCGTGGAGATCGGCGGTCATCACGTGCTGGCCCTGCGCCTGCCGTTCCTGGCGATAGGAGCGTTGCTGCCCTGGCTGGTTTCGCGCATCGCCACGCGCTGGTTCGGTGCCGTGGCCGGTTGGCAGGCAGGCAGCCTTACTCTGCTGATGCCACTGTCGGCCACGCTGGGGCTGCTGGCGGTGCCGGACGTACCCATGGCGCTGGCGGCCGTGCTGTGCCTGCACGCGGGTGCGCGCCTGCTGCACAACGTGGACGCATCATCGGCGATGAAGCTGGCATTGGGCCTGCTGATCGGTGCGCTCAGCCACTATCGCTTCATCGGTGTGATCGGCGTCGGCTTCATCGCGTTGCTGGCGTTGCCGCAGGGCCGGCGCATGCTGGCCGATCCGCGGGTCTGGGTCGCGCTGGCCATCGGTGTACTGGCCTGGTTGCCGTTGCTCGCGTGGAATGCGGACAACCACGATGCCGGGCTGAAGTTCCAGGTGGTCGAGCGCCATCCCTGGGCGTTCGAGTGGGGTGGGCTGTGGTTCCTGGTGATCCAGCCGATGCTGGTCACCCCCATCCTGTGCATCGCGATGTGGAAGGTGGCGCTGGCCGGCACGCGCAGCGGTGGTGGTGCGCGCGTGCAGTGGCGCTACTTCGGGCTGGTGGGCGGCGTATCGACGCTGGGCATCTTCCTGCTGGGGTTCTTCACCGATGTCGAGCGCATCAGTTTCCACTGGCCGCTGCCGGGCTACCTGGCGCTGCTGGTCGCGGTACCGGTGGTGCTCAATGGATGGCCGCGCTGGCTGCGCAGGACAGGGTGGTGGCTGGCAGGGCTGGGCATGGTGCTGGCGTTCGGCTACTACCTGATGGCCTCCACGCCGGCACTGCGCGAGCAGATGGCCGGCAGCAAGTACTACCCGCGCAATTTCGCCGGCTGGGAGCCGTTGGCCACGGCGGTCCGCGAGGAACTGCAGCAGATGCCGGAAGGCACGCGTGTCCTGGCCGGCAACTTCAAGGTGGGGGCCGAGCTGGGCTTCCAGCTGGGCGATGGCGATATCGAAGTGTTGCCGCACCCGCTCAACGACAAGCATGGCCGCACGGCGCAGCTGGCGCAGTGGAACCTGGTGCATGCCGGTGAGCGCACCGCGCCCATGCTGCTGGTGCTGTCACCCAGCGACCAGCGGTACCGCGAGCTGCTGGACCGCTATCACGCGGTCTGCGAACAGGTGGGGCCGCTGCCGGCACCACGGATTGTCAGCAGTGACCACGGCTTCCAGCGCTTCCTGCTGTTCCGCCTGCCGGCGCAGCGCGCGCCGGGGCCCTGCGTGACGCCGGCGATGGCGTGGCTGGATGCGCCGTCCAATGGCGAGAAGGTGTCCGGCACGCTGGCGATCCGGGGCTGGGCCTTCAAGGACGGTGTCGGCCTGGCGCGCGTGGAGGTGCTGGTCGATGGCCGCTCGATCGGCGATGCACGCTACGGTCGCGAGTTCGACCTGCGCCCGGCCTGGCCGGACAGCACCGATCCGCAGCATCCGGCCGTGGGCTTCGATGCCAGCCTCGATACCTCCGTGCTGGCACCGGGCAAGCACTGGCTGGGCCTGCGCCTGTACGGCCACGACGGCAGCGTGGAAGCATGGCAGGAGCAGCCGTTCGTGGTGGAGAAGCGCTGAAGGCGCTACCCCGGGGCTCAGGGCACCCGGAATCCGGCCCTGCGCAGCAGGCTGCACAGGGCGATCAGGGGCAGGCCGACCAGCGCGGTGGGATCGCGGCTGTCGATGGCTTCGAACAGGCTGATGCCCAGTCCTTCGCATTTGAAGCTGCCGGCACAGTCAAGGGGCTGCTCGGCAGCGACATAACGGGCGATTTCCGCGGCATCAAGATGACGGAAGCGCACTTCGGTCAGATCCAGCGCTGCGAAAGATTCTCCGTCGCGTGTGAGATTGAGGGCGGTGTGGAAGCGTACGGTGCGTCCGGCCATGGCCGCCAACTGCGCACAGGCGGCATCGACCGTGCCTGGCTTGCCCAGCGGCCGGCCTTCCAGATCGGCGACCTGGTCCGAGCCGATCACCCAGGCGCCCGGGTGGCGGGCGGCCACATCGGCCGCCTTGGCCGCGGCCAGGCGTACCGCCAGATCCAGCGGGGCTTCACCGCTCAACGGCGTTTCATCCACCTCCGGGCGCGCGCACCCGAACGGCAGGGCCAGCCGCTGCAGCAGTTCGCGGCGGTAACGGGAGGTGGAGGCCAGGACCAGGGTCATGCAACAATACCGGGGCAGGGTGCGGCAGTCTGGCCCGGCCTGACTGCCAGCGGCAAGCCTCATGTGGCGGGCATTTGACAGCCGCCGCCCGGATCCTTAGTATTCAGCGGCTTATGTCCGCGAACGTGCCCGAAACGCTGGATGCCTGGCGGATGGTTGTAGCGCGAAGGCGCTTCGACGGTCAGGTGTCCCTGGCTGAATTGACCCGCCTGCAGGGGTTGGTCGCAGATACCGACGGCGAGTGCGTGTACTCGCTTGAGTTCGGTCGCGACGACGTCTTGCGGGTATCCTATGTGGAACTGACCATCGACACCGCGCTGCCGCTGACCTGTCAGCGCAGCATGCAGCGATTCCTGTTGCCGGTGAAGGTGACCCAGAGGCTTGGCCTGATCCGCGACGAGGACGAGGAATCGTCCCTGCCGGAGGAGTACGAGGCGTTGCTGGTGCCGGAAGATGGCCAGCTGCGTCCGCTGGACCTGGTCGAGGACGAACTGGTGCTGGCGGTGCCGGTGGTACCGCTGTCACCCGACGGTGAAGCAGTCGACAAGGACTGGGCACCGAGCGAAGAAGAAACGAAGAAGGCCAACCCGTTCGCGGCGTTGGCGGCGTTGAAGAAACAATAGCAGCCGGTTGTCGTCGGCGGCTGCGGCGAAAGCGAAAAGTGTGCTGGGCGCTGGCGTCCTGTGCGACGAAACGACGAAGCAAAACGAACCGAGTTTGGAGCAATCCCATGGCTGTCCAGAAATCCCGTGTTACCCCGTCCCGTCGCGGCCAGCGTCGTTCGCATGACGCCCTGAGCGCCAAGCAGCTGTCGACCGACCCGACCACCGGTGAAGTGCATCTGCGTCACCACATCACTGCCGACGGTTTCTACCGTGGCAAGAAGGTCATCCAGACCAAGACCTCGGCCGTCGAAGAAGATTGATGTGCCGGGAAGGCCGCTGCCCGACGGGCAGCGGCCTTTGCCTTCTTTCCCCGGGCGTGCCGGTGATCGGCGGCCCGCGCAACAGGAAACATGATGAGCAAGCGGATCTACTCGAGGATCGCGGGCACCGGCAGCTATTTGCCGGAAAAAGTCCTGACCAACGCCGACCTGGAAAAAATGGTCGAAACCTCGGACGAGTGGATCCAGACGCGCACCGGTATTCGTGAGCGGCACATTGCGGCCGAAGGCGAGACCACCAGCGATCTCGGCTACCAGGCTGCGCTGCGTGCGCTTGAAGCGGCGGGCATCGACGCTTCCCAGCTCGACATGATCGTGGTCGGCACGACCACGCCTGATCTGATTTTTCCGTCCACCGCGTGCCTCATCCAGGCCAAGCTCGGTGTGGCCGGTTGCCCCGCCTTCGACGTCAACGCGGCCTGCTCGGGCTTCGTGTTCGCGCTGAGCGTGGCCGACAAGTTCATCCGTTCCGGCGACTGCAGGCACGTGCTGGTGATCGGCGCGGAAACCCTGACCCGCATCGTCGACTGGAACGACCGCACCACCTGCGTGCTGTTCGGTGATGGTGCTGGCGCCGTCGTGCTCAAGGCCGACGAGGAAACCGGCATCCTCAGCACGCATCTGCACTCTGATGGCAGCAAGAAGGAACTGCTGTGGAATCCGGTCGGCGTTTCGGCCGGTTTCAAGGACGGCGCCAATGGCGGCGGCACCATCAACATGAAGGGCAACGACGTGTTCAAGTACGCCGTCAAGGCGCTGGACTCGGTCGTGGACGAGACCCTGGCTGCCAATGGCCTGGACAAGTCGGACCTGGACTGGCTGATCCCGCACCAGGCCAACCTGCGCATCATCGAAGCCACCGCCAAGCGGCTGGAAATGTCGATGGACCAGGTCGTAGTCACCGTCGATCAGCATGGCAACACCTCGTCCGGCTCGGTGCCGCTGGCGCTGGACGCTGCGGTCCGCTCGGGCCGCGTCGAGCGCGGTCAGCTGCTGCTGCTGGAAGCCTTTGGTGGCGGCTTCACGTGGGGTTCGGCCCTGTTGCGCTATTGATAGTGCAAGTTACGACAACGTGAAGTCTGTCGTTGCGGCCCTCCGGGGCCGTAACGCGTTTAAGGAGGTCCTGTCATGGTTGAGCCCATCGTCATCGACGGGCAGCGCGCCTGGCTGAAGCAGTACGGCAAGGGAAGCCGAGCCATGGCCCTGGGCCTGCTCAATTTCGTCGCCCGCCGGTTCCAGCTGGACGCGCTGCGCCCGCCGCCGCACCGGGGCGGAGACGCCGCACGCGAGGTCGAGGCCCGCCGCCTGGGCGAACTGCAGGCACAAGGGGTGAACGTGCCCGACGTGATCGGCAGCGGCCATGCCGCGCTGGTGATCGGGGACAACGGCAGCTCGTTCAACACCTGCCTGCGCGAGGCCGACGACGCCGGGCGGGACCGGCTGGTGATGGCCGCAATGCGGGCACTTGCCGAAGCACACAGCCGTGGCGCCTATTTCGGCCAGCCGCTGCCGCGCAACCTCACCTGGGATGGCGAGCGGGTCGGTTTCATCGACTTCGAGGAAGATCCGCTGGAAGTGATGGATCTGGCCGAAGCCCAGGCGCGCGACTGGCTGATGTTCGGCTATGGCGTGGCCAAGTACTACGCCGACCGGCCTGACTGCCTGCAGGCGATGATGGCCGAGGCGATCGGCACCGTGCAGGCGCCGGTACGCGAGCACGTGCACGCTGTGAGCGGCCGCCTGCAGCGCCTGGCCCGGGTCTGCATGAAGCTCGGACGCTCGGCGCGCACGCTGGCCCATTCGATCTTCATCGCGCACGGCGCCACCACCATGGGGGTGCTGATGGTGGTCGGGCTGTGCATGGACTTCTTTGCCGATGGCGAACTGGACATTCTGCAGTTGTTCTGCTGATTGCATCCGCCGGGCATGGCCCGGCGCTACCGGAGCCGTTCACCGGGCACGGCTTGGCGCTGCCGCAACCGTTCGCCGGCCCGGCATTGCTGGCGCGCTCCATACGCCCTGCATACGCGCACGTACAGACGACACGGCGGATTCACCCTTATCATGGCCCGCTTCGATTGCAACAAGCGGATGACCGCGTGACCGTATCCACCCTCGCTTTTGTCTTCCCCGGCCAGGGCTCGCAGTCTGTGGGCATGGTGGCCGAGCTGGCCGAGCTGCACCCGCAGGTGCGTGAGGCCTTCACCGAGGCATCCGATGGTGCCGGCGTCGACCTGTGGGCGCTGTCCCAGGGTGGCCCGGAGGAAATGCTCAACCGTACCGAATACACGCAGCCGGCCCTGCTGGCGGCGAGCATCGGCGTTTGGCGCGCCTGGAACGCCGCGGGTGGTCCGCGCCCGTCGGTGCTGGCCGGCCACAGCCTGGGCGAGTACACGGCGCTGGTCGCCGCTGGCGCGCTGAGCCTGCATGACGGTGCGCACCTGGTGCGCCTGCGCGGCCAGCTGATGCAGGACGCGGCTCCGGCCGGCGTGGGCGCCATGGCCGCCGTGCTCGGCGCCGAAGACCAGCTGGTGCTGGACGTCTGCGCCGAAGCAGCGGGCAGCCAGGTGGTGGTACCGGCCAACTTCAACTCGCCCGGCCAGATCGTGATCGGTGGCGATGCGGCAGCAGTCGACCGCGCGCTGGCGTTGCTGGCCGAAAAGGGCGTGCGCAAGGCAGTGAAGCTGGCCGTCAGCGTGCCCTCGCATACCCCGTTGATGCGCGAGGCCGCCAACCGTCTGGCCGAAGTGCTGGCCGGGCTGTCCTGGCAGGCTCCGCAGCTGCCGGTGGTACAGAACGTCGATGCCCAGGTGCACGACGGCGTGGATGCCATCCGCACCGCGCTGGTCCAGCAGCTGTACCAGCCGGTGCAGTGGACCGGTTGCGTGCAGGCCCTGGCCACCCGTGGCATCACCCAGGTTGCCGAATGTGGCCCGGGCAAGGTGTTGACCGGTCTGGTCAAGCGCATCGACAAGGCCATCGACGGCCGTTCGCTGGCGACCCCGGGCGACTTTGAAAGCGCCCGCGAGGCATGGTCGGCCTGATCGCCCCTGTTCCTGCCGACCCTGCCAGTGGCCGCTGCACGCGGCGCGGGTGGGGCGGCTGCCCCCGTCTGAGGAAACCATCATGAGCAAGCCCCTGCAGGGTGAAATCGCACTGGTCACCGGCGCCAGCCGTGGCATCGGTGCCGCCATTGCCGATCTGCTGGCCGCCCAGGGCGCCACCGTCATCGGCACCGCCACCACCGAGTCCGGCGCTGCTGCGATCGGCGAGCGCCTGGCGGCCCACGGTGGTCACGGCCGCGCGCTGAACGTCACCGATGCCGCCGCACTGGACAGCGTGCTGGATGGCATCGCCAAGGAGTTCGGCCAGATCTCGATCCTGGTCAACAACGCCGGCATCACCCGCGACAATCTGCTGATGCGCATGAAGGACGATGACTGGGCCTCGATCATCGACACCAACCTGACCAGCGTGTTCCGCACCAGCAAGGCAGTCATGCGCGGCATGATGAAGGCACGCAAGGGCCGCATCATCAACATCGCCTCGGTGGTGGGCGTGACCGGCAATGCCGGCCAGGCCAACTACGCGGCCGCCAAGGCCGGCATCATCGGCTTCAGCAAGTCGCTGGCCAAGGAGATCGGCTCGCGTGGCGTCACCGTCAACGTGGTCGCGCCGGGCTTCATCGACACCGACATGACCAAGGCACTGCCGGAAGAAGCGCGCACCGCGCTGATCAACGACATCGCCCTCGAACGCCTGGGTTCGCCGGAAGACATCGCCCATGCGGTGGCCTTCCTGGCCAGCCCGGCTGCCGGCTACATCACCGGCGAAACCCTCCATGTGAACGGCGGCATGTACATGCCGTAAGCAAGGGGCGCACGGATTGCGCCGCAAGTGGTTGATCTGCGTGGATTTTTGCTGCAATGCAAGGGCGCGCCGGTTTCCACTACACTATCCCACGGCCATCGCCCTTGATGGCGACCACTTTTGAACCACAACTCCATCTGGAGCGAGATCCCATGAGCACCATCGAAGAACGCGTCAAGAAAATCGTCGTCGAACAGCTTGGCGTCAAGGAAGAAGAAGTCACCACCAGCGCATCGTTCGTCGATGACCTGGGCGCTGACTCGCTGGACACCGTCGAGCTGGTGATGGCGCTGGAAGAAGAATTCGAGTGCGAAATCCCGGACGAAGAAGCCGAGAAGATCAGCACCGTGCAGGCCGCCATCGACTACATCAAGGCCCACGTCAAGGCCTGATGTCAGACGGCAGTGCGCGTGCGGGCATCCGCCCGGCGCGCACCGCACCCCATGGGGCCGCTGTTGCGGCCCCGTGTGTTTGCGCATCACACCGAAGCAAACCGCGTTGCCCGAAAGCATCTTCGGGTCAGGAGAATCAGCAATGAAGCGTCGCGTCGTCGTAACCGGCCTGGGTATCGTCTCGCCGTTGGGCAATGATCTGGCCAGCAGCTGGGAAGGCATCACCCATGGTCGTTCGGGCATCGGTCCGCTGACCAACGTCGCCGATTCCTACCTGGAACGGTTCACCACCAAGATTGCAGGTGAGGTCAAGGGCTTCGACATCACCGCCGACAATGCACTGTTCGGCAAGTATCGGGTCAGCGGCAAGGATGCCAAGAAGATGGACCCGTTCATCCATTACGGCCTCGGTGCCTCGTTCATGGCCCTGCATGATTCGGGCCTGGAGATCACCGACGCCAATGCCGAGCGCATCGGCGCCATCGTCGGCGCCGGCATCGGCGGCCTGCTCGGCATCGAAGAGCAGACCATCGAATTCCACGAGGGCAAGAAGATCTCGCCCTTCTACGTGCCCAAGACCATCATCAACATGCTGCCGGGCCAGCTGAGCATCATCACCGGCCTGAAGGGCCCGTCGTTCTCGGCGGTTTCGGCATGCGCCACCTCGAACCACTCGATCGGCACCGCCATGCGCATGATCCAGTACGGCGATGCGGACGTGATGGTGGTGGGCGGCGCCGAGCGCGGCTCCTCGCCGACCGCCGTGGGCGGCTTCTGCGCGATGAAGGCCATGTCCACCCGCAACGACGCACCGGAACAGGCCTCGCGCCCCTGGGACAAGGACCGCGACGGCTTCGTGCTGGGCGACGGTGCCGGCATCCTGATCCTGGAAGAGTACGAGCACGCCAAGGCCCGTGGCGCGAAGATCTATTGCGAGCTGGCCGGCTTCGGCGCCAGCTCCGACGCGTACCACATGACCGCGCCGAGCGAGAACGGCGAAGGCGCTGCCCGCTGCATGACCATGGCGTTGAAGGACGCTGGCCTGAATCCGGAACAGGTGGGTTACCTCAACGCACATGGCACCTCCACGCCGCTGGGCGACCTGGGCGAAACCATGGCGATGAAGACCGCCTTCGGCGACCACGCCTACAAGATGATGGTCAGCTCCACCAAGTCGATGACCGGCCACCTGCTCGGCGCGGCCGGCGGTGTGGAGGCGATCTTCTCGGTGATGGCGCTGCAGGACAACGTCATCCCGCCGACCATCAACCTGCAGGAGCCGGGCGAGGGCTGTGACCTGGACTACGTCCCCAATGAAGCGCGCCAGGCCAAGGTCGACGTGGTGATGTCCAATGGCTTCGGCTTCGGCGGCACCAACGGCACGCTGATCTTCAAGCGCGTCTGACCGGGTTGTCGCGTCGGGCCATGCTCGACCGGACGTGCTCCACGCACGAGGAAGCCGCCGCAAGGCGGCTTCCGTGTATCTGAATTCCCCTGCAGGCCACCATGACCCACGCCCCGCTGATCCACCCGCTGCCGCATCCGATCGATCTGCTGGCCCTGCAGCAGCAAGCGCCGGAACGTTTCCCGCTGCTGATGGAGTCCACCGCTTCCGGCACCGCGCAGGGGCGCTGGAGCCTGCTGTTGGCCGCACAGGGCGACACGCTGCGCCTGGATGCCGATGGTTGCGTGCGCGACCAGCAGGATACGGTGCAGCCCGGCAGTTTCCTGCAGGCGCTGGACCGCGCCTGGCAGCAGGCACGGCTGCCGCACGATGGCAGTCACAGCCTGCCGTTCCGCGGCGGCTGGGCCTTGATGCTCGACTACGAAGTGGCCAGCCAGATCGAGCCGGTGCTGCCGGCGCGTGCGCGCGATGATGGCCGGCCGACGGCACTGGCGCTGCGCTGCCCGGCGGCCGTGCTGCACGATCACCAGAACCACGCCAGCTTCGTCATCGCCGAAGCGGGCGAGCAGGCGCTGCTGGACTCGCTGGTGGCGCTGGCCGCGCAGGCGCTGCCGGAGGCGGGGCAGGGCTGGCAGCCGCCGCAGTCGGTCGGCGAAGACGCGCCGCAGCGCTTCACCGACGGCGTGCGCCGGGTGATCGACTACCTGCGCGCCGGCGATGTGTTCCAGGTGAACCTGTCGCGGCGCTGGAGCGCGCAGTTCGCCACGCCGGTCAGCCCGCAGGCCCTGTACGCACAGCTGCGCCGCGCCAACCCCGCACCGTTTGCCGGCCTGTTCAGTGCGTTTGGGCGGCACGTGGTCAGCTCCTCGCCGGAGCGGCTGGTATCGGTGCATGCCGGCCACGCGCAGACCCGGCCGATCGCGGGCACGCGCCCACGTTTCGAGGGTGACGATGATGCCGCGCGCATCCAGGAGCTGGTCGGGCACCCGAAGGAGCGCGCCGAGCACGTGATGCTGATCGACCTCGAGCGCAACGATCTGGGCCGCATCTGCCTGCCCGGCACCGTGGTGGTCGATGAACTGATGACGGTGGAGAGCTACGCCCATGTGCACCACATCGTCAGCAACGTCAGCGGCCATCTGCGCCCGGAGGTCACCCCCGGCGAAGTGATCGCCGCAACGTTCCCCGGCGGCACCATCACCGGCTGCCCGAAGGTGCGCTGCATGCAGATCATCAGCGAGCTGGAGCAGGTGCCGCGCGGTGCCTATACCGGGGCGTTCGGCTGGCTGAACCGCGATGGCGACCTGGACCTGAACATCCTGATCCGTACCGCCGAGGTGGACGGCTACGAGGTCAGTTTCCGCACCGGTGCCGGCATCGTGGTCGATTCGGACCCGGACAAGGAGCTGGACGAGACCCGCGCCAAAGCGCGTGGCCTGCTGCGCGCCCTGGGCCAGCAAGGGTAGGCGATCGACCCCCGGCGGGCATGGCCCGGCGCTACCGATGCATCACCGCCGGGCCATGCCCGGCGAGCGAAGCGGGGTTGAGCGCCTCATCCGGCCATGACCCCACACCACCGGCACGGTATCCTGCACGACGGAATCGAGTTCTGAGGTAATCCATGGCGGGAGCCAAGCGCGGGTGTCTGTTCGTGGTAACGCTGCTGGTGGTGCTGGTCGCGGTCGTGGCCGGCGCGGGCGCGTGGTTCTTCTACAAGCAGACCCAGTTCGCCGATGCCCGGATCTCCCCCTCCGCAGAGACCGTGGTGATCGCCAGCGGCGATGGCCTGAACACCGTGCTGCGCAAGCTGCGCGAGGCGGGCGTGGACGAAGGCCAGGACGCACAGTGGCAGCTGCTGGCACGCCAGCTCGACGCCGCCGGCAAGCTGAAGGTGGGTGAGTACGCGCTGGACAGCCAGCTGACCCCGCGCGAGCTGCTGCTGCGCATGCGCGCCGGCAAGGTCCTGCAGCACCGCGTCACCATCATCGAAGGCTGGAACATCCGCCAGCTGCGCGCGGCGCTGAAGCGTGCCGATCCACTGCTGCACACCACCGATGATCTTGATGATGCGGCACTGATGCAGCGCCTGGGCTTCGGCGGCCAGCATCCGGAAGGCCGGTTCCTGCCGGAGACCTACATCTACCAGCGCGGTGACAGCGACGTGGATGTGCTCAAGCGTGCGCATGCGGCAATGGAAAAGGCGCTGGACGAGGCCTGGCAGAGCCGTGCACCGGACCTGCCGATCAACACGCCGTACGAGCTGCTGACGCTGGCATCGATCATCGAGAAGGAAACCGCGCTGGCCAGCGAGCGCCCGCAGATTGCCGGCGTGTTCATGCGCCGCCTGCAGATCGGCATGCGCCTGCAGACCGATCCCACCGTGATCTATGGCATCGGCGCGGCCTATGACGGCAACATCCGCCGCCGCGACCTGACCACCGATACGCCTTACAACACCTATACCCGTGCGGGCCTGACCCCGACCCCCATCGCCATGCCCAGCCGCGACGCCCTGATGGCCGCGGCACAGCCGGCAGCGGGGGATGCACTGTATTTCGTCGCCGTTGGCGATGGCAGTGGCGCGCACGTGTTCTCGTCCAGCCTGGACCAGCACAACGCTGCGGTAGCGCGCTACCTGCAGCAGCTGCGCCAGCAACGCACCCAGGAGACCCCGGCGCAATGAGTCCCGCGCTGCTACGCCACCCACGTTTCGTCAGCCTGGAAGGCGGCGAAGGCGCCGGCAAGACCACTGCGATCAATGCCATCCGCGCGTGCCTGCGCCAGCATGGCCATGAGGTCGTGCTGACGCGTGAACCGGGCGGCACGCCGCTGGCCGAGCGCATCCGCAGCCTGATACTGAAGCCCGATGCCGAGATCGCCGCCGAGCCGCTCAGCGCCGAGGCCGAGCTGCTGCTGGTGTTCGCCGCCCGCGCGCAGCACGTGCGGGAGGTGATCCAGCCGGCCCTGCAGCGCGGTGCCTACGTGCTGAGTGATCGCTTCACCGATTCCAGCTACGCCTACCAGGGAGGGGGACGTGGCCTGGACCCGCAGTGGATTGCCGAGCTGGAGCGCCGTGCCGTTGGCTTGTTGCCGGGCCTGACCCTGCTGCTGGATGTGGACGTGGCGGTCGGTCGTGCGCGCGCCAATGGCCGCGACCTGTGGCCGGACCGCATCGAGAGCGAGCAGGACGATTTCTTCCAGCGCGTGCGTGAAGTGTTCCGCAGCCGCGCCCAGCAGGACCCACAGCGCTTCGCCGTGATCGACGCGGGCCAGGTGCAGGAACGCGTGGCCGCCGACGTGATCGCGCAGGTCGAGCGCTGGCTGCAGGAAGGAAAGGGCGCATGAGCACCTTCTCGCCTTGGCAGCAGCGCGCATTCGATCAGACCGTGGCCGCGCTCGACGCGGGCCGGCTGGGGCATGGCCTGTTGATCTGCGGCCCGGCCGGGCTGGGCAAGCGCGAGGTTGCACTGGCGCTGGCCGACCACGTGCTGGCGCAGGGCGATGCCGCGCACGCCACGCGCACCCGCCACCTGATCGCTGCCGGTACCCACCCGGACCTGCAGCTGGTGAGCTTCATTCCGAACAAGAGCGGCGACAAGCTGCGTACCGAGATCGTCATCGAGCAGGTGCGCGAGATCACCGACAAACTGGCATTGACCCCGCAGTACGGTGTGGCCCAGGTGGTGATCGTCGATCCGGCCGATGCGATCAACCGCTCCGCGGCCAATGCACTGCTCAAGACGCTGGAAGAGCCGCAGCCCGGCCGCTACCTGTGGCTGATCAGCAGCGACCCGGCACGCCTGCCGCAGACCATCCGCAGCCGGTGCCAGCGCCTGGAGTTCAAGCTGCCGCCGCACGAGGAAGCGCTGGCCTGGTTGCAGCAGCAGGGCCACAGCGACGCCTCCGCACGCGAAGCGCTGGACGCCGCGCGCGGCCATCCCGGCCAGGCCGACAACTGGCTGCGCGAGGACGGGCTGAGCCTGCGCCGTGAGGTGGCCCGCGACCTGGAGCAGCTGGCCACCGGCAGGACCGGCGCGGTGGAGCTGGCGCAGAAATGGTGCGGTGACGACAACGCGGCGCTGCGCCTGCGCTTCGCCGCCGACCTGGCGCTGGCCCAGGCCAGCACGGACGCCTTGACCGCGCCGGAGCGATTGCACAAGCTGGCAGCCTGGTTCGACGCTGCCAACCGCACCCGCGACCTGCTGCGCACCACGGTGCGTGCAGACCTTGCGGTGGTCGAGTTGCTGCTGGCCTGGAACAAGGTGAACGAGCGGCCTGCCGCAAGGGGAAATCGATGAGTGCCAGCAACGCCCGCCAGGGCATCCTGTCCCTGGCCGTGAAGGACAAAGCCGCGCTGTACAGCGCGTACATGCCGTTCGTGAAGAATGGCGGCATCTTCGTGCCCACGCCCAAGCGCTACTTCCTCGGCGACGAGGTGTTCCTGCTGCTGACCCTGCCCGATTCCAGCGAGCGCCTGCCGGTGGCCGGCAAGGTGATCTGGGTGACCCCGGCAGGGGCGCAGGGCAACCGTACCGCGGGCATCGGCGTGCAGCTGGCAGACGGCGCTGAAGGGGAGGGCGTGCGCCACAAGATCGAGACCCAGCTGGCCGGCCTGACCAGCTCGGACAAGCCTACCCACACGATGTGAGGCAGCGCCGGGCCACGCCCGGCGGCACGCCTCGAAAACACCCGTGAAGACGAATGTGAAAACTGTTGACGGCCTCTGAAAAGTTCCTATAATGAGCGGCTCAGCAACACACCGGGCGGTTAGCTCAGCGGTAGAGCATTGCCTTCACACGGCAAGGGTCACAGGTTCGATCCCTGTACCGCCCACCATGTTGCAGAACGAAAAAAGCCTCCAGCAATGGGGGCTTTTTTGTTGCTTCTTTTGCGGTGAATTGATTGATAGAGGCTGAGTTGACGCTCATGACCATCTTCCCAAGCGTGCAGAGCAGCGCTATCGTGGCGCTAGATGATAGGAGAAGACCATGTCTAAGTTCGCCGCCAGTCAAGAGTGCAGGTTCTGCGCCATCGCCGGTGGTGCGCTGACAGATGCTGAACTGGATTCGCCATGGATGGCAGACGAGAACAACTTCGCGCTTGCCTCAGTGGGTGGCTTAGTCCCGGGCTGGTCCCTCGTACTGCCCCGTAATCACTGCTTGAACCTAGGTCTGCATCTGCAGACCGATGACTTCCTGGCTTTTGTCGAAAGAGCAGTGCGGGTCGTGGAGGCGAAGTTTGGTCGAGTAGCCATTTTTGAGCATGGTTGTACCTCTTCGTCTTCACTTACAAGTTGTGGCACTGCTCACGCACATCTTCATATTGTTCCCGTTAGCTTCGACCTTGAGCAGGCTAGTCGTAGCTTCGACGCTGATTTGGACTGGATAGAGTGTCCTGTTAGAGAAATCCCTAGGGTGGCCGGAGAGGCTGAGTATCTATTTGTCGCTTCGGCCTTTAACGGTCGAGAAACCCGTGGAATGCTGGCATGTCTCAGTGAAGGGCGCTCTCAGTTCTTTCGGCGGGTTATAGCTCTCCATCTTGGCAGGCCGTCAGAATTTAATTACCGAACTCACCCAAATCGTTCTGAAAGTGTGCGTACGGCTGAAATTCTGAGGGCTGAAATGAATTCGTTGAAAGATTTGGCTGCGTAATCATGAGCCACTTGCCAAGGAGTTCGGCATCGGGATCTTTTGGGGCTAGGCGGAAATTGCTCCGAACCAAACAATATGGCGTCAACGATGGGGTGGCCGAGAGGTCTAATTTGGCAAAGAGAGAGTCTGTCTCGCCCGGCCCCGAGGACGAGGTGTTGAATGACGATGAGCGAAAGTTTCTCTATTGGCAGACTCGCTACCCAGATAAGGAAGCGAGAAAGAAAATTCGCCGTGAAACTATATTTGTAGTTTCTGTTATTACTATTTGTCTTGCACTTCTATTTATTGTCTGGCACGGAGGCTCCGTAAGAGCCCTTGTCGATACGTGCCAGCCCAATTGCCAGTTGCCAACGCTGAAGAAATACTCGTACCTGCTCGTTTCTGGCGTTCTGGGTGGCGCGTTATTTGGGCTGAAATATCTGTATAAAGTTGTCGCCCGCGGCTACTGGAATCAGGATCGGGCGATCTGGCGCTATACGTCTCCGCTTCTGTCAGGTGGATTAGCTTTGGCATCAGGTGCGTTGACGGATGCGGGCGTATTTGGCTTTGCTACAAGCTATGCATCCGGTGGTTCATCATATGTTGCGCTGGGATTCATCGTCGGATACTTCGCGGATAGTGCCTCGCGAAAGCTTCAGGAGGTCGCGGAAACTCTGTTTGGCCATCCGGCCGTGAAGCCAAGAAAGAACTGAGACGAATGAAATCTTACCGGCTGCGGGAATGGCTTGTAATTTTGGAAAAGTCTGGGCCTGTTTTATTCGCAATTGAATCGATTAGTGTCGAGCGGGTGGGTGTGAAGGCATTCGGCTTGTCTCGAGTGCCCAAGGATTGGGTTCCGGATTTCTTTTGCGTTTCGGCTGGATGCTTTCCCTCTCAGGCATCCTTGAATCTTGCTGGTTCAATGATCGGAATGGCACCGACAGATCCTGTGCTAGTGAGATCTAGCGGAACCCAGGAGGGGATCGATGAACGAGGCACCCTCCACAGTGAAGCAACGACGTTGGGAGAAGCTGCCTCGACTCTCCGATCACTTCGGCGATTGCCGGCGATTGCAGATGCTTCCAAGTCCCAAAATGTTCACTTTATAGTTCAGAGACGGGTGAGGACGGTCGCTAAAGGGCACCTTTCGAATGAGCGGCGCGTCTCGCAGAAGGCTAGGGATTGGCGGGCTGAAATTGAACCGAGTCCAGGGCAGATCGCCGGCTGTGGAAGCGTCGCAGTCAGGAGGTGGCGAGATGGCATTGATTTGTCGCCTGCTTTGCCCTGTGAGCTACGTGCAAACATATATCGAACGCTTCGTTATGTCGCTGCTTGGGCTGGTGATCGGCGCCTGCATTGGGAGTGGGTTTGGGACGGGGGGCGAATTTGGATTGTCCAGTGCGAACCTGCGGATGGAGGTTCTGGGATAAAACCATCTAGCTTGGTCAAAGAGTCTCCACTTGCCCCTGATCTATCAAATGACCAGCTTAATCATTTTAAAATCGCTGGCGAAGATGATTTTGTAAAATACAGAAAGCTGGCAAATGCAAGACTCTATAGAGAGCTTGGATACTCGTTGCCGAAGTTTTATGTGTGCCAGGATCGCGATTTGCTCGCTTCGATTCAAAGTGGTCAGGGAGTTCCTGATTCACTGCTTAGCGACCTGCAACTGCTTTGTAAGAGTCCCTTTGTCATTCGTACGGATGGGGAGGATATTCCTGAGGAGCGTCGTCAGATGCTCCCCCGTAGCGATGAGCTGCGTGACGAAATGGCTGCAAAAAAATGGCTAGAAGAAGTTTTTCTTGAAAAATTGAATGGTATTGATGTTGCTGAAGTGAATGCTGCGTTGATTGGGCATCACTTCGTTCCAGCTATTTCGTCTGCATGGGCTAGATCATATCCTGGAGCGAGACGGGTTCGTATTGAGTCACTCTGGGGTATTCCGGAAGGTTTGTACTATTTCCCTCATGATGTGTTTGAGGTGGATGTAGCGAAAGTTTCAAGCAATAAGAATGAAGTTGCTGGGGCCAATATAATACTGGAGCGCTTTAGATTTAAATCAAAATTCATCGCTCCCAACGCGGCGGGGCAATGGGATATTCATCAGGTTGCTCGGCCACACGATTGGGCTCCAAGTATTTCGAGCCAAGATTGGGTAAAGGAAATTGCTCAAACCACTCGCAGGATTGCTGATTACGCTGGGCATCCAGTCGTGGTCATGTGGTTTATAGGTCTCAAGGATGGGAGAGATGCGGTAATTCCCTGGTACCATGAGGAGTGGCGTGCTCAGGAGAGCTCGGAAGTCAGTAGTCTTGGGAAAATCTCAAAGTCCTTCAAGATTTTTACCATCACTTGTGAGGATGATTTGCAATCTTTGCGAAACGACGAGCAAGTTCATCTCGGGGTCTCTCGGGTCGCTGTCGTTCCTAAGGATAGTGCGATCGTTCGCGATACAAAGTTCATTGATCGCCTAGCCGATGTCGTGAAAGAGCGTGGCTATAGCGTCGAGCTTCGAGGCGGAATGCTTTCGCACGTTTACTATACTTTGCAAAGAGCCGGTTGTGATGTTCTCTGCGTGGACGAAGTTGGGACCGACGATGAAACGTTCGAATTCAACAAGCTGGTCAGAGACAATATTCCAGCCACAATTGAATCGAAAGGCGAAGCGGTTGAATTGGTTCGCCTCAAAGGTGATGCACTTCTTCATGCTTTGAAGGAAAAATTGGTCGAAGAAGCTCTGGAGGTCGTAGATGCATCGGATTCCGATTCAATCGTTGAGGAGCTTGCCGATCTCCTTGAGGTTGTAGAGGGGGTGGAGTCCGTACTTGGCATAGATCGCGCTACGGTAGAGAGAGTAAGGAGGCGAAAGAGGGATGCGAGAGGAGGGTTCTCGCAAGGTCTGATGCTTTTGCAGACGAGACTAACTGCCCTTCCAGAAGAAGGACTTGAGTCGAAGGTTGAAGATCTTCCGATCATAAGTTCGGTGCGGCAAATACCGAAGCACGATTCAGTTGTGAATATAGATAAAAGAAAAGTCGGAGTTGGGGCGGAGCGCATAATTAGGTGGTCAATGCCCGTCTCTAGCCCAGAATTCTCGCTGGTTCGTCCGGTGTTTGATTTGGAAACACCAATTGGCCAAAGTCACCCTATGCGCTTGGAGGCCACCGCCACCAGAAGTGGTGGCGAGTTGCGTCTTAAGCTTGTTCTTTCTAATGCGCCCTATCAATTGAATCTTTTTGGAGATGGTGAAGGAGCATCAGCTAACGATGAAGGAAAGGGGGGGTAGGGATTCTTATATTTCCATGAAAAAGTAGTTCGCTCGATTTTTCTCTGGATAGGTGCGTTGAGTAGAAAAGGTTGAACTTTGTTGGGGTGAAGGGCTGGTAGATTCTTTCAATTTCGGGGTGGTCGTCATAAGTCACAATCCAAGGGCATTTTAGACTTTTCACGATCGCTGCGAAATTTTCATGATCCGCTTGTTGGTAATGATTTCTATATAGCTGGTATCCCTTGATGAAGTAGGGAGGGTCGCAGTAGATTATTGTCTTTCTGCGCTGTCTCCCGGTATATTCGATAAGATGTTTTGCATCCTCATTTGTTACCGTTATTTTTTTTCGCAACGATGCTATTTTTTCTATTCTTAAGGCAATTGCTTCTCTGTTGAATCTTGCATCTATCTTGTATTTTCCTTTTTGCAGTGTTCCTCCAATCGGACCTCCAGAAAGGATGCCAGAGCGACTGGTTCTGTTGAGTAGCAGCGTCGAGAACGCTATCGTTGTCTCGTCGTAATTGCTGGGATTGCGGATGATATTTTTCGCGGCCTGGCGGGTATCAACTGAAATCTCTGCGTTGCGGACAAGGCTTGCGAGCTCGCGCGGGCGTTCAACTACGCTCTTCCAGAAGAGATAGATTGCTGGGTCTATATCATTGATGTGGATGCGATCTACGTGTCTATTGACAAGGAGCGAAATCGCAGCTCCAGCACCCCCGGCGTATGGTTCAATATACGTTCCGCGCGTGAGGTCATTTGCGCGAAGCACGTCCCTTAGCCAGATCGCAAGTCTGCCTTTGCCGCCGGGGTATCTGAGTGGTGTATCGAATGACATAGGATCTCCGGTTCGGTGCATTTTACCTATGACATCGGGCGAATGGGCTACCTGACCGGATAGCGAGCACGGGCCAGAAGTGGCCTCGTAGTTGATTCCTTCAAGGCTCTCCGTCTAGGTCGGCATTGTACGGGAGCGGTCTACGGCAATCCGCAACGCACACACTATTTGCCTGGCGGCTAGGATCAGTCCATCGCTGTAGAAGTCACCGATGTGTTCGCTGGGCAATCCATCCGAATGGGTGCGCGATGCTGCGTGGAGCACATCCAAGATTGTCTCAAGACCGTTTACTGATCGGCTGATTGAAGCCATTTCCCTCGACCCAAGAGCCTCTCCCGTCCAGCCTCGTCCATCTGCGCAATCGCCCTGCCGAATTGCATTCAATCGTTCCAGAAAGGAAGATCCAGTAGTAGAGGCTTGATCTTCGTTCAGCGCGCACTCGATCTCACGCGCGAGGTCTTCGGGCACGTCGGCTGCGACGTCGCCGATCAGGGCGTGCAGGCGGGAATGGATGGCGGTGCGGTTGGTCATGGCTAAACCCTCATTGGCGTAAGGCCACCTTCCGGAGTGAAGGTGGCGGACGGTGCGGGTTGGCGTACCAAGGCTGAAAAGCTCACAGGGAGAAAAGGCCCGGCGGATCTTGCGATCCCCACGCACCGCCCGCCATTGAAGGCAATCGGTGCATTCTCTTTGCTGCGATCGATATCGCAACATCCTGTGAGCCTGTTCGTTTATTCGAGACGCCAATCCCGGCCAAGGCGTCTTGCCTCGGCGCGGCGATCTTCAAGCCGGGCAATCACATCGGTCTGTAAGGAAAGTTCTCAACCGTCCCTAGGCAGGGCAGACATTTCCCGTTGTGTGCCGTCCGACACCTGCGAGTAGTGCGGCCCATCACTGATGGCGCGCATCGCCGCCCCTGCCGACCGTGCACGAGGCGACTCCAGAGCGGCGCCGCCACGGCAATCACGTCACCCCGCGCGGCGGAGGCGGGACCATGCCACGCATGGAGCCAGAAGGTTCCATCCCTGCGCTGTCCCACCGCCCCGGGCAGGCGTAGTCTCAGCCCGTTGCCGTGCCCATCCACTCTGGAGTGCCACCATGCCGCTCGCCCGCATCGATCTTCGCAAAGGTAAATCCGCCGACTACCTGCAACGCGTCGGTGAAACCATCTACCAGGCCATGCGCGCGGTGGGCGTGCCGGAAAACGATCGCTTCCAGATCCTCCAGGAGCACGCCCCTGGCACGCTGATCTACGACCCGGGTTACCTGGATGTGGACCGTACCGATGACTTGATCTGCATCCAGATCACTTGGAACGAGGGGCGTACGTTGGAGCAGAAGAAGGCGCTGTACGCCGGCATCGCCGATGGACTGCATGCGGCGGTGGGCATCCGCCGCGAGGATGTGTTCATCAATCTGGTGGAAGTGAAGCGGGAAAATTGGTCGTTCGGTAATGGTGTGGCCCAGTACGTGAGTTGATGCGCGAAAAGCATCCACGCATGGCGTGGATCTACTGAATGGAGGACGTGCGCGGGGAAGGGCAGCCCTGCGTCACCCTGTCGCAGGGGCAAAACCCTGAACGTGGTCCAAGGTTGCGGCGCCGCGCCGTAGAATGCCCGGGTGCACCGCCCCCGATTCCACCGCCGGTTCCAGGCCCTGGCATGGCTCGCCCTGCTGCTGGTGCTGCTTGCCCCGCTGGTGAGCCGCTGGGTGGCGCATGGCCGCGTGGCAGCGGCGGCGCCGGTGGCGGCGATGGATCATTCGCTGCATGCGCAGCACACGATGGAAGGCCATCACGACCATCATGCGATGGCGACGCCGCACGATGAGGCCGCGAAGAATCCGCCCGCCGATCCACACGCCGACCATGAAATGGGCGTGGATTGCGATTACTGCCTGATCGCGGCGCGGCTGATCACCCTGCTGGTGGCGACGTTCCTGCTGCTGGTGCCCTTGGCGCCGGTCTGCCGGGCGCGGCTGGGCGCTGTGCTGGCAGTGCCCGCGCGCCTGGCGGGAACCCTCGGGGCGCGGGGACCACCGGCGGCATTGGCGGGCTGAGCCGCGCACGCGGCCGTGCATTCCCTCTGATGGAAGCCGCCAGGCATGGCCTGACGCTACCGCGTGCGCTTTCCTTCCTGCTGCCCCGCAGTGCGGGGTGGCATTGCATGCCGTGAAAAAATGAAAAGACATCCGAAGCGCGTTGCCCTGCGTTGGGCGACGCTGCCGGCGCTGTGCGCCTGCGCCCTGCCTGTTGCACCTGCCCGTGCCGAAGTGGCGGGCCCGACCACCCTGGACACCGTACGCGTGGTCGATACCCGGCACGGTGCGCTGTCGGCCACCCCCGGCGCAGGTTCCGCGCTGGGCCTGAACGTGCTGCAGACACCTGCGGCCCTCACCGTGATCGACCGCGACCAGCTGGAGCAGCGCGGTGACTCCAACCTCAACGATGCGATCAGCCGCGCGGGTGCGATCAGCGCGATGCCGCATCCGGGCAATGGCCTCAGCGCACTGTCCAGCCGGGGTTTCACCGATGGGGCGTCGGTGATGCGCCTGTACGACGGGCTGCGCCAGTACGGGGGCGTCGGCATCACGTTCCCGTTCGATACTTGGTCCATCGAGCGCATCGAAGTGCTGCGCGGGCCGGCCTCGGTGATCCACGGCGACGGTGCGATCGGCGGTGTGATCAACATCGTGCCGAAGAAGCCTTCGCGCGGTGCCGTCGAGAACGAGATCAGTGTGACGGTGGGCAGCGAGGACACCGCGCGCCTGGGCTTCGGCAGTGGTGGCGCGCTGACCCCCGAGCTGGCCTACCGGCTGGATGTGAGTGGCAACTACAGCGGTGGCTGGGTGGACCGTGGTCGCAACAGTGACGCGACTTTCTCCGGGGCATTGCTGTGGCAGCCGCGTGCGGATCTGCAGCTGACGCTCACCCATGCGCAAGGCTACCAGCAGCCGATGCGCTACTTCGGCACGCCGCTGGTCGAGGGCCGCCAGCTGGAAGCGCTGCGCCACCGCAACTACAACGTGGACGACAGCGAGATCCGCTACCGCGACCGCTGGACCCAGCTTGATGCGCTGTGGACACCGAATGCGAACGTGGAATGGCGCACGCGCCTCTACCAGATCGACAGCCAGCGCGATTGGCGCAATGCCGAGGCCTATGTCTACAACCCACGCACCGGGCTGATCGATCGCTCCGGCAATACCCAGATCACCCATAACCAGGACCAGACCGGGCTGACCTCGACGCTGCGCGTGCAGGGTGAGGTGGGCGGTCTTGCCAACAGTTTCGCGCTGGGGATGGATGCCAACCGCGCGCACTTCAAGCACACCAACAACACCTATGCCGGCAGCTCCGGCCCGGTCGATCCGTTCCATCCGGTGCCGGGGCAGTTTGCCAGCGATGCGCCGAACCTGCCGCGCTACCGCAACGGTGCCGAGCAGTACGCACTGTTCGTGGAAGACCGGCTGGCCCTGAGCGAGCGCTGGTCGGTACTGGGCGGGCTGCGCCACGACCGCGCGCGCATTGATCGTACCGATCTGATCAGCGGCCAGAAGGCATTCTCGAAGACCTACAGCAGCACCGGCTGGCGAGCAGGCACGGTATTCGCGCTGCAGCCGACGCTGAGCCTGTACGCGCAGTATTCGCAGGCGGCCGACCCGGTCAGCGGCCTGTTGATGATCAGTCCGGCCAACGGTGCCTTCGACCTGGCCAAGGGGCGTCAGGTCGAACTCGGCCTGAAGCAGGCCTTCGACGGTGGCGAGTGGACGCTGGCGGCGTACCGGATCCGCAAGACCGGGCTGCTCAGCCGTGATCCGCTGCTGCCGGATCGTCGGGTGCAGGTGGGCGCGCAGACCTCACGCGGAATCGAGGCGTCCTTGAACTGGAATTTCGCGCCGCAATGGACGCTCGATGCCAACGCGACGGCGCTGAAGGCCGAGTTCGAGGACTTCCTGGAAACCACCGGTTCGCCGGCCGTGCTGGTCTCGCGCGATGGCAACGTGCCGCCGAACGTGGCCGAGCGGTTGGCCAATGTGTGGCTGAGCTGGCAGGTCCTGCCGGACTGGACCGTGGCCGGCGGTGCGCGTTACGTCGGCAAGCGCTACGCCGACAACGCCAACACCCTGGAGCTGCCGGGCTACAGCACCACCGATCTGGCGCTGACCTGGCAGGCGGCACCGCGCACGCGGGTGAGCGCGCGCCTGTTCAACGTGTTCGACAAGGCGTACTACGCGACGGCGTATTACACCAGCACGCAGTGGCTGCTGGGTGCGGACCGCCGCGTCGAGTTCACGCTCGACCATCGCTTCTGAGGACGCACACCATGTCGCTGCGATCCACTGCCAAGCGCTGGACCTACCTGGTGCACCGTTGGCTGGGCATCGGCGGATGCCTGCTGATGCTGCTGTGGTTTGTCAGCGGCATGGTGATGCTGTTCGTCGGCTACCCGAAGCTGACGCCCGGCGAGCGGCTGGCGGCGTTGCCGGTGCTGGGAGACGCGCATGGGCTGCTGGGACTGTCGGCGTTGCCAGCGGCCGTGCAGGCTGAGCCGGAAAGCGTGGCGCTGACCACGCTGCGTGGCGAGCCCGCCTATGTGGTGCGTAGTGGCAGCCACGTGGGAGCCTGGTCGGCGCGCACCGGGCAGGTCCTGCTGCCAGTATCGGCACAGCGCGCCGAAGCCTCGGCGGCGCAGTTTGCCGGCGGCCCGGCATTCGTGGGTGCGATGCGCGTGGATGAGGACCGCTGGACGCATTCGCGTGCGCTGGATGCGCATCGGCCGCTGTACCGGGTCGAGGTGGGCGGTGCGCGGCCGGGTGACCTGTATGTGTCTTCTCGCACCGGCGAAGTGGTGCTGGATGCACCGCATGTGCAGCAGCGCTGGAACTATGTGGGCGCTTGGCTGCACTGGCTGTACTTCCTGCGCATGCAATCGGTGGACCCGGTGTGGACGTGGGTGGTGATCGTGTTGTCCGCACTGTGCACGGTGGCGGCGGTGAGCGGCATCGTGGTGGGGGTGTGGCGCTGGCGCTTCGCTGGCCACTATCGTTCCGGTGCGAAGACGCCGTACGTCGAGCCGTGGATGCGCTGGCATCATCTGATCGGTCTGGCGGCTGCGGCGTTCGTGTTCACCTGGATCTTCAGCGGGCTGATGTCGATGAATCCGCTGGGCGTGTTCAGCAGTACGCGCGCGGCGATCGACACGGCGCAGTATCGCGGCGATGCGGTGGCGGTGAATGGCGCACTGGGCGAACCGGCAGCGCTGCTGGCTGCGGCCCATGATGGGCTGTTCATGCCGGTGGAGATCCAGTGGCGGCGCATCGGCGGTGAGCTGTTCGCGCTGCTGCTGGACGGGCAGGGCGATACGCGCATCGTATCCGCAGACGAAGGGCATCTTCGGATGATGCAGCTGCTGCCGGTGGCATGGCTGCAGCAGAAGGCGCAGGCGATGTCTGCCGCGCCGATGCATCGGTTCGCACTACTGCATGCAGCGGATGCCTATTTCTATCCACGTGCGCCGGAGGCGATGAACGGCGCGGCGGTGCGCCGCTTCCCGGTGGCGGTGGCGGACTTCGGTGATGCCGAGGCGACGCGCGTCTACTTCGATCTGGCCAGCGGCGATCCACTGCTGACCCTGGGGCATCGTGAGCGCGTCGGGCGCTGGCTGTTCTACTTCCTGCACAGCTGGGACCTGCCGGCAATGCTGCGGCAGGAGACGGCCCGGCTGGGCGTGCTGCTGCTGTTGAGCACCGCCGGCACCGCGCTGTGCGCGACGGCTACGGTGATCGGTTATCGACGATTGCGGATGAAGGTCCGGCGTCGGCGCCGTTGATGCCGCGCGCTACACCCGCAGCCAGCGCGTGGACACCGCCACCAGCAGCAGCGCGATGGCCACACCGATGAATGCAGCGATCAGGCCGAAATGATTGGCGGCGAAGCCGATGAGTGCCGGGCCGGCGAGAATGCCGGCAAAGCCCAGCGTGGACACGGCGGTGATCGCCAGCGCGCCGGGCATGCGGGTCTGGTGGCCGGCCAGCGAGAACAGCGCCGGCGCGATGTTGGCGCAGCCGAGGCCGACCAGCACATAACCGGCCAGTGAGACCTGCCAGGGCGTGACAAGCGTCAGCACCAGCACGCCACTGGCCGCGAGCAGGCCACCGAACACGATGGCGCGTTCGCGTCCCACCCGCGCCACCAGTGCATCGCCGAGCAGGCGGGCCACGGTCATGGTCAGGGTGAAGATCACATAGCCGATGCCAGCCATGCGCGCATCGACGCTGCGCACGTCACTGAGAAAGACCGCGCTCCAGTCCAGCATCGCGCCTTCGCCGAGGAACGCGACGAAGGCCAGCACGCCGATGAACAGCACGATGCCGTGCGGCATGGCCAGCATCGGCGTGTCCTGCGGCATGCGCTCGCGGTGCCAGTACGACGCCGACAGCAGCATCGCCAGCAGCATCGCGCCCACGCCGATCAGCACCGATGCCAGCGGTGGCAGCTGCAGGGACAGCAGCACGGTCATCATTGCCGCGCCCAGGAAGCCGCCGATGCTGAAGAAGGCGTGGAAGCCGGACATCATCACACGTCGCGCTTCGCGCTCGACCACCACGGCCTGCACGTTCATCGTGCAGTCCATCGCGCCTACCGCGGCACCGAACACGAACAGCACCAGGCCCAGCAGCCACGCTGAACCGGCCAGGGCCAGGCCCGGCACGGTGAGGCAGATCAACAGCGTACTGGCCACCATCACCCGGCGGCAGCCCAGCCGCGCGGCCAGAACGCCCGCCACTGGCATCGCCAGCAGCGAACCGGCACCCAGGCAGAGCAGCACCACGCCGAGCGTGGCGTCGTTGAGGTCCGCGCGTGCCTTGGCGAACGGTACCAGCGTCGCCCACAGTGCCGTGGCGAAACCGGGAATGAAGAATGCAGCGCGGGTCGCGTGCTGTTCGGCACGCGCGCGGTAGGCAACGGACATGGGCGGTTCGGTCAGGGCGGGGTGGGGTGCACCGCAATACCGGCAGCGAGGAAGCGCGCTGCCAGTGCGGGCGGGGCTGATGTGGTCAGCACCAGGTCGTCGATCTCGTCGAGGCCGGCGATCTGCCAGTGGCCACGGGCACCGAGTTTTTCGGTGGTGGCGGCGACAATGACGCGGCTGCTGCAGGCCACCATGGCGCGCTTCAATGTGGCCTCTTCGGCGTCCATCGCCCACACACCAGTGTCGCCGTCCACCGCGCACGGGCCGGGCAGGTACACGTCGGCGCGCAGGCGCTGCACCTGGGCCAGTGCTTCAGCACCGACCGCCCCGCCGCCGCTGGCCAGGCGGCCGCCGATCAGCTGCACGGAAGTGCCTTCATGCACGCTGGCGGCGGTGGCGATCTGCGGCGCGTTGGTAATCACCGTCAGTGCCAGTTCGGGCGGCAACTGCTGGGCGATGGCCAGGTTGGTCGAACCGGCATCGAGCAGCACCACCTGCCCAGGTTGCAGCAGGGCACAGACGCGCGCGGCCAGTTCGGCCTTGTCGCCACGATCACGGGTCAGGCGCTCGCGCAGCGGGCGCTCCTTCGGCGGCGGCAGCACGGCGCCGCCGTACACGCGCTGGCACAGGCCTTGGGCGGCCAGTTCACGCAGGTCGCGGCGGATCGAATCTTCGGAAACCGCATAACGACGCGCCAGTTCCGCGGCGATCACGCGGCCCTGCTGGCGCAGTTCCTCGAGGATCTGCCGGGTACGTTCGGCGGGGAGGGGGCTGGAATCGGCGTTCATGGGATAAGTGTGCATATTCGTGCATGAACATGCAATAACGTGCATTCCGGATCGACGCACGGGAGCCCCTTCTCCCGGGCGGCCTTGGAAAGTGCGAGGTGCGGGGGCCGGCCGGGCGAGCGCCGGCTCTGCAGGTTCATCAGGCCGCGTAGGCGACCCAGCCCTTGAAGGTGAATCCGGCGTAGAACAGCTCGATGTCCTGGAAGCCTGCCTCCTGCAGCACCTCCACCTCCTGTTCCGGTGACAGCAGCGGCAGGCGCTCGGCGATGGCGGTGATCGCGCGCTGTGCATCCGCACGGGCAATGCCGGAAGCCTCGCCGAAGGCCGCATAGCGCCTCAACCAGCGCAGCTTCGCCTCCGGCTCCTGCGGGACGCTGTGGTGGGCCACCACCAATGGCGCGCCCGGACGCAGCCGCCTGCGCAGTTCGCGCAGGGTATGCCGGCGCTGGTCGATATCGAGGAAGTGCAGGGTCAGCAGGCAGCTGGCGCCATCGAAGATCGTGGCCGGGGCATCCTCGATGTAGCCCTCCAGCAGCTCCACGTGGTTCATCCGTGTGCCGAGCGTTTCGCGGGCCAGCGCCAGCATCGGGCCGGCCGGATCGACTCCGAGCATGCGCCAGTATGGGTGGGCGTCAGCGAAGGCCTTCAGCTCGAGGCCGCCACCGGCGCCGAGCACCAGCACGTCGCCGTGCTCGGGCACGTGCTCGGCCAGCAGCAGGTGGGCCATCTGTTGCAGACCGAGGAATCCAGGTACCTGCCGCAGCGGTCCCACGTGATAGCGGGCCGCAGCCTGGGCATCGGAGAACGAAGGCATCCGGGGGCACCTGCAGCAGGAGGGGAATTATCACTGTAGCGCGGGCGTCAAGAGGTGCCGCCCAGTCCGCGATGCGGCTGCGGCGTGGTGCGCGCGCAGGGCTTCGCCGCCTGTCATCGTGGCGTCGTCGATGCCTCACGCCGGCTATGCAGGCCAGCGTCCACGCTTGATCGTCCCCGCCCCCACGGAGACCGACCATGTGGCTGCTTGATCATCTCTGGCCTGCACGCCGGCCCGCGCCTCCGCCGCGCCCCGTTCAAGCGGAGCCCGCGCCACGCCGGCCCTGGCGCAAACGCCCCGCGCGGGCCGGCCGCAGCGGCATGGCGCCCTGGCAGAAGGTCGCCGCGCCGTCACGCCGTACCCGGCACTAGGCGGGGCGGTCGGCCGGATGGTTCACGCCATCGCTGACCGGAATCACGCCCAGCGCGAAGGGATCGATGCCCTCCAGGCAGGCGACGTTGTAGCCGTACTGGTCGGGGTTCGAACGCCGACGGTGGTGGGTGTAGATGCCGCACACATCGCAGAAGTAGTGCTCGGCCACATGCGTGTTGAACTGGTACAGCCGCAGATGGTCCCGCCCTCGCACCACCTGCAGCCCTGCGAGGGCGACGCTGGCGGCGATGGCGCCGCGGCGGCGGCACATCGAACAGTCGCAGCGGCGCGGGTCGACGATGCCGTCCGGCAGGTCCAGCAGCAGTTCGACCGTACCGCAATGACAGCGGGCGCTGTGCTGGGGTTGGACCGCAACACCGGCCACGGAGGTAATGCCCATCGATGCTCCTGGAAGAGGGAACGGTATGTGGAAAACGGCGTTGCAGACGGTGCACCCAGCAGCCTGAACGGGCCGTAGATGCCAGGGCGAACCCGCTTGTGGCTAACTATGCGCCCCCGGGACCACGACAGGACGCCAGTGAAAGCCGCAGGACGTTGGATGACAGGAAGTGTGATGGCACTGCTGGCACTGTGGGTGGCTGGCCTGCTGCTCTATCAGCTGCCGGGGCCGGGCTGGCTGGCGTCGGCCGTGGCGGTACTGTGGGTGCTGTCCGCCCTGTGGGCGTCCTGGCGGGTTGCCCGTGGCCATGGCACGCGACGGCTCGGCATGGCCTTCGGCGTGGCGCTGGCCCTGGCGCTGGGGTGGTGGATGCTGCTGACCCCGCGCCAGGATCGCGTCTGGGCCGATGACGTAGCGCAACGCCTGCACGTGGTCTCCTTCGATGGGCGGCATGTGGTGCTGGACAACGTGCGCGATTTCACCTGGCGCAGCGAAACCGACTATGACGCGCGCTGGGTGCGCCGCACGTACGACCTGGACCAGCTGCGTTCGGCCGACCTGGTGCTTTCGTACTGGATGGGGCCGGCGATCGCCCACACCCTGATCTCGTTCGGCTTCGACGATGGCCGCCATGTCGTGTTCTCGCTGGAGATCCGCAAGGAACGCGGGGAATCGTTCTCGGCACTGGGGGGATTCTTCCGCAAGTTCGAGATGACCCTGGTGGCCTCCGAAGAGACCGACATCATCCGCACGCGTACCAACGCGCGTGGCGAGGATGTCTATCTGTACCGCCTGCATGGCATGGACCGCGCACAGTTGAAGGAACTGTTCGCTGCCTACATCGCGCAGGCACGCGAGCTGGATGCAAAGCCCGGCTTCTACAACACGCTGACCAGCAACTGCACCACCATCGTCTTCGATCTGGCCAGGCATATCGCGCCGCGGTTGCCGCTGGACTACCGCCTGCTGCTGTCCGGCTATCTGGCCGAGTACGCGCAGGAGGTCGGGGCATTGACGCCGGGGGTGCCGTACGCAGTGCTGCATGCCAAGGGCCGGATCACCCAGCGCGCGCTGGACCTGGGTGACGGCGGCAACTTTTCCACCGTGATCCGCCAGGGCGTGCCCGGCACCGAGCAGGACCCGCAGTGATGCTCATGTCCATACTTTCCCGCTGGCAGCGCGTGCTGCCGGCGTCGCTGGCGATCTTCATGCTGCTGGCCGGCAGCGGCTGCGCGATGGTCACCGTCAAGCAGGTGAAATCCAGTGACTCGCTGGTCAACAAGCGTGCCGATGTGCTCAACACCGGCAAGCTCAGCCCGGCGGCCCGGGAAACGCTGAGTGCAGCCGGGCTGGATGAGTCGCAGTGCGAGAAGGACTTCGTGGTCTGTCGCAGCACGCTGTTGATGACCGACGATCTCAACGTCGAACAGCGGCTGTCCGCGTTGTCGGAGCTGTGGGTGAAGGCAGCGCTGGCGCTGACCCCGAAGAAGACGGCGGCGGGGGATCCACCGATGAGCGATGCGGCACTGGATGCGTGGCTGGAAGCGGCGCGCTATGCCTACGCCTACCTGTTCTACAGCGGCCGTTCGCCGTCCGATCGGGCGTTCGAGGACCGGCAGACGCAGGTGCGCGACTACTACAACTATGCAGCCGAGAAGGCCGCGGTGGTTCTGTTCGTGCGGGCGCGCGCCGCCGCGCTCGCCGGCGAGGACTATACGAAGCCGATCACGGTCGGCAGCTGGTCGCTGGCCTCCAACTACCAGCAGCTGGCCCTGAAGAGCATTCCGGCGCAGCTGGTACCCGCCGGTACGGTCAGCTTCGTCGGCCTGCGCAGTACCTATCGACGCGACGGTTTCGGTGCGGAGCTGGTGATGGTGATGGACCCGCCGAAGCTGGTCACTCCGGCGGTCTCCGCAGATGGCCCGAAGGCGGACGGCGGGCAGGACGACGACAGCGATGCGCGTCGTGGTCGCCGCCATCGCCATGATGATGCGGTGCCGGAGTTCAGCGAGATGTCCTCGATCAACGTCACCGCGCTGCTGCGCTTCGAGGGCAGCACGCTGGAGGACGTGATGCGTACCCGCCGGGTCGAGCTGGACGCCTATTCGCCCGAAGCGACCGAGCGCATCACCCTGCACGGCGAGCAGGTGCCGCTGGCCGGCAACTTTACTGCCGCCTACGGCCTGTGGCTGGCGCAGAGTGGCTTCGCCCGGCAATCGCTGCGCACGCTGTTCGGCATGAGCGAGGGTATCGGTGAGCCGCACATCTACCTGATGCAGCCGTGGGATCCGAACCGCCGCATCATCTTCATGCTGCATGGCCTGGCCAGCAGCCCGGAAGCGTGGGTGAACCTGGCCAACGAGATCATGGGCGATCCCGAGCTGCGCCAGCAGTTCCAGGTGTGGCAGGTGTATTACCCGACCAACGCGCCGATCGCGCTGAACCGCTATGAGATCGCTACTGCATTCAACGACACGCTGAAGCATTTCGACCCGGATGGCAGCACGCGCGCATCGAAGGACATGGTCTACATCGGTCACAGCATGGGCGGCGTGTTGGCCCGCCTGCTGGTGAGCGACTCGGGCGATGTGCTGTGGAACGACCTGCTGGCCAACTATGACCTGAAGGGTGAACGACTGAAGCGGGTGCAGAACAAGCTGGGCCCGCTGCTGCACTTCAAGGCGCAGCCGAATGTGGAACGGGCGATCTTCATCGCCGCTCCACATCAGGGCACCGACATCGCCGGCAACAGGGTCGGCCGCCTGATCGGCCGCCTGGTGCGCCTGCCGCTGACCATCCTGGGCAAGTTCGAGGATGTGTTCCTGGCGCTGGCGCAGGCCGAGCAGCAGGTTGACGGTACCGCCAAGCCGAAGATTCCCAACAGCATCGACAACCTCAAGGCCAGCGATCCGTTCGTGAAGGCGGCCGCACAGCTGCCGATCGAAGCGGGCCTGAAGTACCACTCGATCATCGCCCAGCGCAAACCGGAACTGCCGTTTGAGAAATCCGACGATGGGCTGGTGCCGTACTGGAGCGCGCACCTGCCGGGGGCGCTGTCGGAGAAGGTCATCATCTCCGGACACAGCGTGCAGGAATCGCCACAGGCCGTGCTGGAAGTGCGCCGCATCCTGCATCGGGACATCGATGATGTGGGTGCGGCGGCCACGCTATGACTGCACTGATCGCCGGGCCACGCCCGGCCGCATCAACCGGTGGCGTTACACCCGGCGTGCAATCAGCGTGGACAGCAGAGCCAGGCCCAGGGTGATCGCCAGGCACAGCACGTAGCCGGTGTGCGGCCTGTCGTCCACGAACAGGGCAAACAGCGCGCCGGAGACGGCCAGTGCGGTGGTGACCGCCAGCGCCTCGCTCAACTGCAGCGCCGAGGTGTTGGCTCCCTGTTCGTGCGGTGCGGAAAGGGACAGGGTCAGTACCGAAAGACTGGCGTAGATCATGCCCATGCCGAAGCCGGTCAGCGTCCAGCCGATCAGAGCCACCGGCAGCGGTACCGTGCGGAACAGCACCGCCAGCGTGGCCGCGATACCGATCGCCATCAGCGGCGTTCCCGCGCGCAGCAGCTGCTGGCGTGACCAGCCATTGCGCTGGTGGCCCTGCAGCCACGACCCGGCGAACCAGCCCAATGCCCCCAGGCTCAACACCGCGCCGGCCCCGCTGGGTGACAGCCCGCGCTCGCGCTGCAGCAGCAGTGGCAGGTAGGCCTCGCAGGCGAAGAATGCCGCAGCGGCGATGCCGCGCAGGGCGATCACACTGGGCAGGCCGCGATGCAGGCGCAAGGTGCCGGCGGGCAGCAGCCGCTGCACGCAGAACAGCAGCGCAAGCATCGCCACAGCGATGCACAGCACTGCCGCCATCCCTTGCTGCTGCCCGCCGAGATACAGCAGCAGCGCTGCCAGCGACGCGCCGCTGGCCCAGCGCACCACCCGGCTGCGATTGCCGCTGTCGCCCGCAGGCGAGGGCTGCAGGCGTGACAGTGCAGGTCGCAGCAGCAATGCAGCGGGTAGCGCCAGCAGCGGCACGGCCAGGAACACCCACCGCCAGCCCAGGTGCTGCACGATGAGCCCGCTCGCAGCCGGGCCGATCATCGACGGCACCACCCAGCCAGCGGAGAATGCTGCGAACACCTTCGGCCGCAGCGATTCGGGATAGGTACGGCCGACCATCACATACAGCGAGACCGAGATCGCGCCCGCGCCCAGGCCCTGCAGCAGCCGCCCGGCCACCAGTATCCCCATGTGCGTGGCCAGGCCGGCCAGCAGCAGGCCCAGTACGAAGCACGCCAGGCCCCACCACAGCGGCCGCGCGGGCCCGTGCCGGTCGGCCCAGAGGCCAGCGAGTGTCATGCCGATGACGCTGGTGGCGAGGGTTCCGCCGAAGGCCAGCGCGTACAGGCGAAGCCCGTCAAGTGCGGCGGCGACGGTGGGCATGGCTGCGGCCACCGCCAGCGCTTCGAAGGCGTGCAGCGAAACCAGGGCGACCATGCCGAGGGTGGTCGCACGATAGCGCGCGGAGAGGATGGAGGTTTCGGCAGGAGGGGCGGCGTCGGCAGCAGGTGGAGTCGGGGTCATGCGGAAAGTCTGGGAGGCCGCGCTTGTCATCCGGCGGCGAAGACCGCAGCATGACACCTGAACTATAGTTGAGGTCAAGCAATGGTGTCGCAGGAACTGAGTGTGGGTGAGGTGTCGCAGCGCAGTGGCGTGGCCGTATCCGCACTGCACTTCTATGAGCGCAAGGGCCTGATCAGCAGCCTGCGTACCTCGGGCAACCAGCGCCGCTTCAGCCGCGACGTGCTGCGCCGGCTGGCGGTGATACGCGTTGCACAGCGCGTGGGCATGCCGCTGGAGGCGGTGGCGCGCGCTTTCGAAAGCCTGCCGCAGGGCAGGGCACCGACCAAGGCCGACTGGGCCACGCTGTCTGCACGCTGGCGGACCGAGCTGGATGAGCGCATCCACATGCTGCAGCTGCTGCGCGACGAGCTGACCGGGTGCATCGGTTGCGGCTGCCTGTCACTGAAGCGCTGCCGGCTGGCCAACCCCGAAGATGTCCTCGGGGAACGGGGTGACGGTCCGATGCGCTGGGGCTGAGGCCCCGGCACATCGGAGGGCACGCCAGGCTGGATCATGCATCACCAGACGGTGATCGTTTCACCGCTCAGGATGCCTTCCACCGCGCGCTGGTACGCCAGTGCCGCGCGCTGGGCGGTCACCGCTTCAAAGCCGGGGAAGTAGGGCGCGTAGGCATCCATTGATTCGACCAGCACATTCGGGCTGACGACATTGATGCGCAGCCCGCGGGGCAGCAGCTCCAGGGCCGCTGCGCGCACGAATCCTTCCAGCGCGGCGTTCACCGAGGTTGCATTGACGCCGTCGCGGATCGGCTGGGCACTGACGATGCCGCTGGTCAGGGTGATCGAGCCACCGGCGGTGAGGTGATGCTGGGCGGCCAGTGCCAGCCGTACCTGACCGAGCAGCTTGTCCTGCAGGCCGACGTTGAACCGTTCGGGCGTCATTTCACGTAGAGGACCAAAATGCAGTTTGCCTGCGGTGGAAATCACCGCATCGACCGCGCCGGTGCGGGCAAACAGTTCGTTGACACTGGCATCGTCGGTCAGATCGACGCGCAGCGTGCCGCTGCTGCGCCCTGCGTCCAGGATCTGGTGCTGCTGGCCGAGCTGGCGCGCGACGGCCTGGCCGAGCGTGCCGGTGGCGCCCACGAGAAGAATCTTCATGACGGTTCCTTGCTTTGGGGAGATGAAGCGCAGTCTGCGCCGTGACGACGCGGTTTGGTAAGCCGCGTATCATTCGCTGATTACTAATCAGGACTTAGCAATGGACATGCTGCGCTGCATGCAGGCCTTCGTCGCCGTGGCCGAGCGCGGGAGTTTCGCCGCTGCCGCCGAGCACCTGCAGGTGTCTGCGGTGATGGTGGGCAAGTACATCCAGCAGCTGGAAAGCCACCTCGGCACCGCGCTGTTGCAGCGGAACACGCGGCGGCAGCGCCTGACCGAAGCGGGCAGCGCCTATCTGGCCGGTTGCCGGCAGGTGCTGGAACAGGTGCAGCAGGCCGAGGCGGACGTGGCCGGCCTGCAGCTGCAGCCGCGCGGTGTGTTGCGGGTCAGTGCTCCCACCACCTGGGGCAGCTGCGTGCTGGCGCCCCGGTTGGCCGAACTGCTGCGCGCACAGCCGCTGCTGAACATCGAACTGGATCTGAGCAATCGCCGGGTGGACCTGATCGAAGACGGCTTCGACGCGGCGATCCGGGTCGGTCCGCTGCCCTCGGCGGACATCGTGGCGCGTCCGCTGCCCCCCTATGCGATGAGCCTGTGCGCAGCGCCGTCGTACCTTCGCCGTCGAGGCACGCCGCGGACGCCCGCGGATCTGCAGGGGCACGATTGCCTGAGCCACCTGGCGTGGCGTGGCGGGCACGGTTGGCAGCTGGCCAGTGGCGAGCATGTGGACTGGGAGGCACGGCTCACCAGCAATGACGGTTTCGCGCTGCGCGAGGCTGCCGTGGCGGGCGCAGGATTGATTCTGCAACCGACGGCGCTGCTGGCCACGGAGATCGCCGCGGGCCGGCTGAAACCGCTGCTGCGCGACCATCTGCCGGCGCCGCGGCCGATGCACCTGATCTATCTGCCGGACCGTCGCCCGCGCCCGCGCCTGCAGTGCTTCGTCGACTTCGTCATGACCACGTTGGGGCAATGAGCATCGGGGGAGATGGGGTCAGTCGTTTGCCGCTGACAGTGCCTGGCCGCGCACCTGTGCGGCGCGCAGCGCGGCATCCACCAGTGCCTCGAAGCCACCGGCCTGGAAGCTTTCGATTGCAGCCTGGGTGGTGCCGTTGGGCGAGGTCACGCGGCGGCGCAGCTCGGCGGGACTTTCGCCCGCTTCATCGAGCATGCGCGAGGCGCCGAGCAGCGTCTGCACCACCAGCGTGCGTGCGGCGTCGGCGGGCAGACCCTGGGCGATGCCTGCCGCTTCCATCGCTTCGGCGAGCAGGAACACATAGGCCGGACCGCTGCCGGAGACAGCGGTGACCGAATCCATCAACGGCTCGCTGTCGATCCATACCGTGCGTCCGGCACTGGCCAGCAGGTGCTCGGCCTGGGCCCGCTGCGGTGCATCCACTGCCTGTGTTGCGTACAGGCCGGTGACGCCGGCACCGAGCAGCGCGGGCGTGTTGGGCATCGCGCGCACCACCGGCAACGTGCCGCCCAGCCAGCGCTGCAGCTGCGTGCTGGTGATGCCGGCGGCGATCGAGACCACCAGCGGTCGGTTGTCCTGCGCCAGCGGCTGCAGCGACTGGCAGACGTCGCGCAGTACCTGTGGCTTGACCGCCAGCAGCCAGGTCTGGCCCTGCGCGGCGGCCGCGCTGGCGCTGTCGTGGGTATGCACGCCGAAGTCGCTGGCAAGCGCATCGCGCACGGCGGCGACCGGCTCGGCCACGTGGATGCGCGTGGCAGGCACGCGCTGGCGGATCAGGCCGGCGATCAGGCTGCGCGCCATGTTGCCGCCGCCGATGAAGGTGATGGAATCTGCTGCCATGGAAGTCTCCTCGGAATGTCAGGCCGGCCGCGGACGGGCGCCGAACAGGGCGGTGCCGATGCGCACCAGGGTGGCGCCTTCGGCGATGGCCTCGGTGTAGTCGCTGCTCATGCCCATCGAAAGGGTATCGACCTGCGGGAAGCGGTCGGCCAGTGTCTGGAAAAGTGTGCGCATGCGCACGAATGCGTCGCGGCGGCGTTCCGCCTCCGGCCACGGCGCCGGGATCGCCATCAGACCCCGCAACCGCAGGCCAGGCTCGGCGGCGATGGCCTCGGCCAGGGCCTGGACGTCCTCTGGCGCGCAGCCGTGCTTGCTCGATTCATCATCGATGTTGACCTGGATCAGCACGTTCAGCGCTCCGCGCGCCGCCGGTCGATGGCGGGCCAGCGCGGTCACCAGCTTGGGACGGTCCACGCTCTGCACCCAGTCGAAATGCGTGGCCACCGCTTCGGCCTTGTTGGACTGAAGATGGCCGATCAGGTGCCATTCCAGGTCCAGGTGCTGCAGCGCCTGCATCTTGGCCAGCGCCTCCTGCACGTAGTTTTCGCCGAAGGCGCGCTGGCCCTGTGCAGCAAGGGCGGCCACGGCCTCGGCCGGTTGGGTCTTGGAGACCGCCAGCAGGCGCGGCGGCGCACGTCCTGCGGCCTCGGCCGCAGCGTGCAGGGTACTCAGGATCTGGGGCAGGGCAGTGGCCACGTAACGCGTTCCAATCGATCAGGAGGCTATACTGCCGCCCGGGGAAAGATCCTTCCAGTCGAAGCCGTTATTGGGGAGTAGCCGCTCATGGATATCGCCGAGCTGTTGGCGTTTTCCGTAAAGAACAAAGCGTCCGACCTGCACCTGTCCGCAGGCCTGCCGCCGATGATCCGCGTGGACGGCGACGTTCGCCGCATCAACATCCCGGCACTGGACCACAAGCAGGTCCATGCGCTGGTGTACGACATCATGTCCGACAAGCAGCGCCGCGACTACGAGGAATTCCTCGAAGTGGACTTCTCGTTCGAGATCCCGTCGCTGGCACGTTTCCGCGTGAATGCGTTCAACCAGAACCGGGGTGCGGGCGCGGTGTTCCGTACCATTCCGTCGGAGGTGCTGACGCTGGAGGATCTGGCCTGCCCGCCGATCTTCCGCGAACTGATCCAGCAGCCGCAGGGCCTGATCCTGGTGACCGGCCCGACCGGTTCGGGCAAGTCGACCACGCTGGCCGCGATGATCGACTACATCAACAAGAGCGAATACGGCCACATCCTCACCGTCGAGGATCCGATCGAGTTCGTGCACACCTCGCAGAAGTGCCTGATCAACCAGCGCGAAGTACACCGCGATACGCATGGCTTCAACGAGGCACTGCGCTCGGCACTGCGAGAAGACCCGGACATCATCCTGGTCGGCGAACTGCGCGACCTGGAAACCATCCGCCTGGCACTGACCGCCGCGGAGACCGGCCACCTGGTGTTCGGCACCCTGCACACCAGTTCGGCGGCCAAGACCATCGACCGCATCATCGACGTGTTCCCGGCCGGCGAGAAGCCGATGGTGCGCTCGATGCTGTCCGAGTCGCTGCGCGCGGTGATCTCGCAGGCACTGTTGAAGAAGGTGGGCGGCGGCCGTACCGCAGCGTGGGAGATCATGGTGGGCACGCCGGCCATCCGCAATCTGATCCGCGAAGACAAGGTGGCGCAGATGTACTCGGCGATCCAGACCGGTCAGCAGCAGGGCATGATGACGCTCGACCAGCACCTGCAGGACCTGGTCAAGCGCAGCCTGATCACCCGCAACCAGGCGCGCGAGTACGCCAAGGACAAGCGACTGTTCGAGTAAGGCAAGGCAGAAGCGGGCCCCGGCGCGCGACCGCGCCGGCGACTCCGCGATGTTCCGACCATCGACTGAAGCCTGGCACATGCCTCCTGGGAGCCTGCCGTGAACACCACCGCCACCACCATCGATTTCACCTCCTTCCTCAAGCTGATGGCGCACCAGCGCGCCTCGGACCTGTTCATCACCGCGGGCATGCCGCCGGCGATGAAGGTCAATGGCAAGATCGCGCCGATCACGCAGACACCCCTGACGCCGCAGCAGAGCCGCGACCTGGTGCTGAACGTGATGACGCCGGCACAGCGCGAAGAGTTCGAGAAGACCCACGAATGCAACTTCGCCATCGGCCTGTCCGGTGTCGGCCGTTTCCGCGTGAGCTGCTTCTATCAGCGCAACCAGGTGGGCATGGTGCTGCGTCGCATCGAGACGCGCATCCCGACCGTGGAAGAACTGAGCCTGCCGCCGATCATCAAGACGCTGGCGATGACCAAGCGCGGCATCATCCTGTTCGTCGGTGCGACCGGTACCGGCAAGTCCACGTCGCTGGCAGCGATGATCGGTTATCGCAACCAGAATTCCACCGGCCACATCATCACCATCGAGGATCCGATCGAGTTCGTGCACAAGCACGAGGGCTGCATCATCACCCAGCGCGAAGTGGGCATCGATACCGACAGCTGGGAGGCCGCGCTGAAGAACACGCTGCGCCAGGCGCCGGACGTGATCATGATTGGTGAGGTGCGTACCCGCGAAGGCATGGACCACGCCATCGCCTTCGCCGAGACCGGCCACCTGGTGCTGGCGACGCTGCATGCCAACAACGCCAACCAGGCGATGGACCGCATCATCAACTTCTTCCCGGAAGACCGTCGCAACCAGCTGCTGATGGACCTGTCGCTGAACCTCAAGGGCGTGGTCGCCCAGCAGCTGGTGCCGTCCCCCGATGGCCGCTCGCGCAAGGTTGCGATGGAGATCCTGCTGGGCACGCCGCTGGTGCAGGACTACATCCGCGACGGCGAGATCCACAAGCTGAAGGAAGTGATGAAGGAATCGGTCCAGCTGGGCATGAAGACCTTCGACCAGAGCCTGTTCGAGCTGTACCAGGCCGGTGAGATCAGCTACGAGGATGCACTGCGGTATGCCGATTCGCAGAATGAAGTGCGGCTGCGCATCAAGCTGAGCCAGGGCGGTGACGCGCGCACCCTGTCGCAGGGGCTGGACGGCGTGGAAATCTCCGAGATCCGTTGAAGCAGCAGGGGACGGCAGCCGGGCATCGCCCGGCGCCGCGGAAGGTCACCGGGGCGGCCGGATTCATGAAATCCAGTCATGACCGACTGCGGCGCAGCCGGTTCAATCCGATGGCGCCGCAGGCGTATCGTCAGCGCTCCCCCTCTGGAGCATGACAATGCAGACACGTGAACTCGGCCGCAGCGGCCTGAAGGTTTCCGCCCTCGGCCTGGGCTGCATGGGCCTGAGCCACAGCTACGGCAAGCCCGTGGAACTGGAGCAGGGCGTCGCGCTGCTGCACGCAGCCGTGGAGCGCGGGGTCACCTTCTTCGACACGGCCGAGGTGTACGGCCCGTACACCAACGAGGCACTGCTGGGCAGGGCGCTGGCGCCGCATCGGGACCGGCTGGTGATCGCCACCAAGTTCGGTTTCCGCAATGCCCAGGCCGATACCGGGCTGGACAGCCGCCCGGAGAACATCCGTGCCGTGGCAGAAGCCAGCCTCAAGCGCCTGCGTACCGACCACATCGATCTGTTCTACCAGCACCGTGTCGATCCCAACGTGCCGATCGAGGACGTCGCCGGTACCGTGCGCGACCTGATTGCCGAAGGCAAGGTCGGCCACTTCGGGCTCTCCGAAGCGAGTGCCGCCACCGTGCGCCGCGCACATGCCGTGCAGCCGGTGGCTGCGGTGCAGAGCGAGTACTCGCTGTGGTGGCGCGAGCCGGAGCGCGAACTGCTGCCGACCCTGCAGGAGCTGGGCATCGGCTTCGTACCGTTCAGTCCGCTGGGCCGGGGCTTCCTGACCGGTACGATCAATGCAGAGACCACGTTCGAGGCCGACGACTTCCGCAACACCGTGCCGCGGTTTGAAGTCGAAGCGCGCCGGGCGAACCAGGCGCTGGTGGACCGGATCGGCGCCATTGCCGCCGCCCGCGGTGCCACCCCGGCACAGGTGGCATTGGCCTGGCTGCTGGCGCAGGCGGACTGGATCGTGCCGATTCCGGGTACCACCAAGGTGCATCGCCTGGAAGAGAACCTGGGAGCGGTGGACCTGCAGCTGTCGAGCGAAGAACGGCAGCGCATCGCGCAGGCGCTGGATGAAGTGTCGATCGTCGGCGAGCGCTACAACGCCCAGCGTGCGGCGCAGGTCAAGGGCTGATCGTGGTGGGTGCGGGCCTTGGGCCCGCACTCATCGGTCCATCATCGGCCCGCGCAGGGCATCGAGCACCGTGCGCATCGCCAGGGTCACGTGGTGGCGCGAGGGGTAGTACGCGTAGTAGCCATCGAACGGCGGGCACCAGTCGTCCAGCACCGATTGCAGGCGGCCATCGTCCAGCATCGGCAGGACCTGGTCTTCCGGCAGCCAGGCCAGCCCGCTGCCGGCCAGTGCTGCGCTGCGGGTCATGCCCATCGTGTTGAAGGTCCACTGCCCGCTCACGCGCACGCTCAGTTCGTGGCCATCCTGGCCGAAGTCCCATGGCATCAGTCCGCCATGGGTGGGCAGGCGCAGGGTGATGCAGTTGTGGCTGGCCAGGTCGTGCGGATGCGCGGGGGCGGCGTGCTGACGGAAGTAACCCGGGGCACCGACCACGCGCATCCGCAGCGGGGGGCTGATGGGCACGGCGATCATGTCGCGTGCCAGGCGCTCGCCGAGGCGGATGCCGATGTCATAGCGCTCGGCGACGATGTCGGCCAGGCCATAGTCGGTGGTCAATTCGATCTTCAGGTCGGGGAAGCGCTGCAGCAGGGGGGCCAGCCGCGGCCACGCCAGATACTCAGCGGCGTGGCCGGTGGCGTTGATGCGGATGGTCCCGGCGGGGCGGTCGCGGTACTCGGCCAACGCGGCCAGTTCGTGCTCGATCTCGGCCAGGCGTGGTGCCAGCGTGGCGAGCAGGCTGGCGCCAGCCTCGGTGGTGGAGACGCTGCGAGTGGTCCGGGTCAGCAGGCGCACCCCGAGCCGCTCTTCGAGGCCGCGCATGGCGTGGCTGAGCGCGGACTGCGAGACACCCAGCTGGGCGGCCGCGCGGGTGAAGCTGCCCTCGCGGGCGACGTGGACAAAGGCCTGCAGGTCGTTGAGGTTTTCGCGCGGCATGCGGGAATGATACGGCGCCGCCGCTGCCCGCTGCCGCGCAGGCTGATGCTTTCCGGGGAGCCCTCAGGCAGGGCGGCGCATCCAGCTGAACGATTTCATCTGCAACTGTCATGCGGATCGTGTCTAATACCGCCTCCCCCCGCTGTCCCCCCACCCGCATGTCCCATCCTTCCCATGGCCCCGCGCCGTGCGACGACGCTGACGGCCACCTGGTCACCGCCGGTCCGTTGACTCCGCCGCCGGACAGCGCCGGTACCACCGCCGACGAGAAAGCGCTGCGCCACTCGGTGGCCGAGGACGTGCAGGGCATGGTGCTGGCGACGATGGTGGCCTCGCTGGGCCTGGCCATCTTTGCCAAGGGCGGGCTGATGATCGGCGGCATGGCCGGCATGGCCTTCCTGCTGCACTACTCCATGGGCTGGAACTTCGGGCTGGTGTTCGTGCTGGTCAATCTGCCCTTCTACTGGGTGGCGCTGCGGCGCATGGGCTGGGAGTTCACCCTGAAGACCTTTGCCGCGGTTACCGCCTGCGGCGTACTGACCGATCTGCTGCCGCGCTGGATCGATTTCTCGCATATCCATCCGCTGTACTCGGCGATCGTCGGCGGCGCGCTGTCGGGGCTGGGCATCCTGTTCTTCATCCGCCACCGCGCCAGCCTGGGCGGCATTGGCATCCTGGCGGTCTACCTGCAGCGCACCCGTGGCTGGAGCGCCGGCAAGGTGCAGATGTCCTACGATGCCTGTCTGATGATCGCCGCGTTCTTCGTGCTTTCGCCGTCCAAGGTGATGTATTCGGCGATCGGCGCGGTGGTGCTCAGCCTGGTGCTGATGTTC
>NZ_JAODZG010000030.1:0-43145 GCF_029835135.1 Stenotrophomonas sp. GD04145
CGAGGGCGCGCATAACGATAAGTTTACGCTTTTGTCGTGCAGGTGCCGTGACTTCCGGCAGGGCACCGGTACCGCCTGCCACGGATCGGCGGCGCTGTCATGCAGCCCCGCAGCGTGCTTCCAGCCCGCAGGTTCCGGTAACCTTGCGGCTTTCGCTTTGCAGGAATGCCTTACAGGATGAGCCACGACGCAGTCGCCCCCATCGCCGGCCAGGGAAAGATGCCGCGCCAGATCCCGTACATCATCGGCAATGAGGCCTGCGAACGGTTCAGCTTCTACGGGATGCGCAACATCCTGGTGCAGTTCCTGATCACCTCGCTTCTGCTGCAGGAAATCACTGCGGAAGGCCGTGCCGGTGAAGCCAAGGACATCATGCACAGCTTCATGATCGGCGTGTACTTCTTCCCGCTGCTGGGCGGCTGGCTGGCCGACAGGTTCTTCGGCAAGTACCACACGATCCTCTGGTTCAGCCTGGTCTACTGCGCCGGCCACCTGTGCCTGGCGCTGTTCGAGAACAGCCGCCAGGGCTTCTTCCTCGGCCTGGGCCTGATCGCGCTGGGTGCCGGTGGCATCAAGCCGCTGGTGGCCTCGTTCATGGGTGACCAGTTCGACCAGAGCAACAAGCACCTGGCCAAGCTGGTGTTCGATGCCTTCTACTGGATCATCAACTTCGGCTCGCTGTTTGCGTCGCTGCTGATTCCGCTGGTGCTGAAGAACTGGGGCCCGCAGTGGGCGTTCGGCATTCCGGGCATCCTGATGTTCGTGGCGACCTTCGTGTTCTGGCTTGGCCGCAAGCGCTACGTACTGGTGCCGCTGCCGCCGAAGGACCCGCATTCGTTCGCCAACGTGGCGCGCACGGCGCTGACCGCGCGGGTGGCGGGCCAGGGCCGTCCGGGCCTGGCGATCGCCGTGGCCGGCCTGGTGCTGGCGGTGGCATCGTTCGGCCTGGTCGGCTCGTTGGGCATCGTGATCTGCCTGTGCCTTGCGCTGGTGGCGATTCTGGCCGGTGTCGGTGGCGGCACATGGCTGCAGCTGGACCGCGCCCGCGCGCACCATCCGGCCGAAGCCGTGGAGGGCGTGCGTTCGGTGCTGCGCGTGCTGGTGATCTTCGCGTTGACCACGCCGTTCTTCTCGCTGTTCGACCAGAAGGCCTCGACCTGGGTGCTGCAGGGACAGCAGATGCAGATGCCGAGCTGGTTCACCGCCTCGCAGATGCAGGCGCTGAACCCGCTGCTGGTGATGATCCTCATCCCGTTCAACAACCTGGTGCTGTACCCGGCCCTGCGCCGCTTCGGCTTCGAGCCGACCGCGCTGCGCCGGATGACCGCCGGCATCGCCTTCAGCGGCTTGGCCTGGATCGTCGTCGGCAGCATCCAGGTGGTGATGGATGGCGGCAATGCCATGTCGATCTTCTGGCAGATCCTGCCGTACGCGCTGCTGACCTTCGGTGAGGTCCTGGTGTCCGCGACCGGCCTGGAGTTCGCCTACAGCCAGGCGCCCCAGGCGATGAAGGGGGTGGTGATGAGCTTCTGGAACCTGACCACCACCATCGGCAACCTGTGGGTGCTGCTGTCCAATGCGGCCGTACGCAACGAAACGGTGACCCACCAGATCGCCGGCACCGGCTTGAGCGAGGCGGCGTTCCTGATGTTCTTCTTCGCCGGCTTCGCCTTCGTCGCGGCGTTGGCCTTCGGTTGGTACGCGAAACGCTATCGTATGGTCGACAACTACCGCGCTGCCTGAGCCTGACATGACCCCCGTCAATCTGCTGTTGATCGCCATCACCGCCATCCTGTCATGGAGGGCGTTCAACCACCGCGCGCTGGCCGACCGCCTGATCCTGTGGCCACCGGCCATCGACCGCCACCGCCAGTACGACCGGCTGGTGACCTATGGATTCATCCACGCGGACTGGTCGCACCTGATCTTCAACATGATCACCCTGTTCTTCTTCGGGGGATTCATCGAGAGCGTGATGGTGCAGCTGACCGGCAGCTACCTGACCTATCCGGCGTTCTACATCGGCGCGCTGGTGGTCTCGATCCTGCCGAGCTACCTGAAGAACCAGAAGAATCCGAACTACCTCAGCCTGGGGGCTTCGGGTGCGGTGTCGGCGGTGCTGTTCGCCTTCATCCTGATCAAGCCGTGGTCGATCATCCTGGTGTTCTTCATCCCCGCACCGGCCATCGTGTACGCCGCGTTCTATGTCGGCTACAGCATCTGGATGGACAAGCGCGGCGGCGACCGCATCAACCACAGCGCGCACCTGGCCGGCGCGGCATTCGGCGTGATCTTCATGCTGGCCATGCAGCCGAGCATCTTCACCCACTTCCTGCGCGAACTGTCCAACCCGACCTTCCGCCTGGGCGGCGGTTGAGGGGTTGGGGTCAGATCCGCTGGATCCGACCCCGGGGCAGGGCCCCCGCTCGTGGTCAGGCCCGGGTCTGCTGGCCGTAGGTGTCCAGCAGGCGGGCAAAGACTTCCTCGCCGATACGCTGGAAGGCCTGCTCGTCGGTCTGGCCTTCCACGGCGAGCTGGAGCAGGCCCTCCAGCAGGGCGCGGTCGGTATCGGAATGGGAATCGCTGGGGTGCATCGGGGGCCTCCACGGCAGTCGCACGGTCTACGGTCGCAAGGGCCGTGCCAGCGTGGCCGGACCCCTCCGCAGGCGATAGCGGCCGCGGGCGCTCCAGCTTTAGGGTCGCAAACTGACGTGGAGGGCCTGGACTTGCCCCTGTTCAGGCTTCACGCGATCATGGCGCCCGGCTGCGCACCATCCACGCAGTCGCCGCAGGAGACAGTCCCATGGCTTCGGTCACGCCCCCCGGTCTGGCCTACGAGGTCGATCACGACCAGGCCAACCATCGCTTCACTGCCCGTGTGCGTGGACAGGTGGCGGTGCTCGATTACCAGATCAAGCGCAGACGCATGGTCATCACCCACACCGAGGTGCCCGAGCCGATCGCCGGCCGGGGCATCGCCGGCGAGTTGACCCGCGTGGCGCTGCGGTTCGCGCGGGAGCAGAAGTACAAGGTCGTGCCGGCGTGTGCCTACGCCGAGGCATTCCTGCAGCGGCATGAGGAGTATCACGACCTTCTGGCGGGATGACGCCAGCGGGCTACGCTTAAGCCAGGGCGGGCGATGATGGATGAACATGAACAGGGGATCCCGATGAAGATTGGAAACAACCGGCTGCTGCGCGGAAGCGTGCTGGCCGGTGTGGCAGGCGTGCTGTTGCTGGCGGGCTGCCAGCGTGAAGCCGAAACCCCGGCACCGGTGGCCGACGCGGCGCCGGCGGTCGATGCCTCCGCCACGGGCGAGGCGCCCGCTGCGGAAGCACCGCTCGACCTGCGCGACGTGATCGAGAACAACGAACGCGAGGTGGTGGGCATCAGCTATCCGGCAGGCATCGACCGTTATCCGGGCCTGGCGCGTGCGCTCCAGGACTACGCCACCACGGCCCGCAGCGAGCTGCAGCAGGCGCTCGATGGGCTGGGCAACGACAAGCCGACCATGCCCTACGAACTCTCGCTGAGCTTCGAGAAGGTGCTGGAGACGCCGCAGCTGGTGGTGGTGAGTGCCGATGGCAGCCGTTACACCGGCGGCGCCCACGGCGAACCCCTGGTGGCACGTTTCGTCTGGCTGCCGGAGCAACAGCAGATGCTCAGCGCCGACAAGCTTGTGACCGACAGCAAGGGCTGGAAGGCGATCAGCGATTTCGTCGCGGACCAGCTGCGCGAGCGCGTGGCGACACGCCTCAGCGGCGAGGACATGGAGCCGGCCGAGCTGCAGGAGTCGCTGCGCAATGCATCGCGCATGATCGCCGATGGCACCGGCCCGCAGCCCGACAATTTCAGCCAGTTCCAGCCGCTGACCGACGACAAGGGGCAGATCACCGCGCTGCGCTTTGTTTTCCCGCCCTACCAGGTGGGTCCATACTCGGATGGAACGCAGACCGCCGATGTGCCGGCGGCGGTGCTGTTGCCGCACGTGGCCAAGGATTACGTGGAGCTGTTCGCACGCGGTTGAGCGCAGACGAGGAGGGGGCGTGGATACAGGGTTGCAGGAGCGGGTCAGCGGCCTGCTCCACGAAGCCGGGGTCCGCATTGGCGGCTCCCGGCCACAGGACATCCAGGTACATGATCCGAGGTTCTTCGCACGGGTCATGGCGCACGGTTCGCTCGGCCTGGGCGAGAGCTACATGGATGGTTGGTGGGACGCCAACGTCCTGGACGAATTCCTGGTCCACCTCATGCAGGCGCATCTGGACGAACGGGTGCACGGCTGGCGGGAAGTGGCCGACGCGCTGAAGGCGCGCCTGTTCAACCTGCAGGCCGGGCAGGGAAGCTACGAAGTCGGCCGTCGCCACTACGATCTGGGCAACGATCTGTACCAGGCGATGCTGGGCCGGCGCCTGGTGTACAGCTGTGGCTACTGGCGGCAGGCCGATGATCTGGACGCCGCACAGGAGGCCAAGCTGGACCTGGTCTGCCGCAAGCTGGGGCTGCGCCCCGGCCAGCGGGTGCTGGATATCGGCTGTGGCTGGGGTGAGGCCCTGAAGTTCGCTGCCGAACGCTATGGAGTCAGCGGGGTCGGTGTAACGATCTCGCAGGAGCAGGCGGAATTCGCGCGCGAGCTGTGCGCCGGTCTGCCGATCGAGATCCGCCTGCAGGACTACCGCGCGCTGGACGAACCCTTCGATGCGATCTTCTCGATCGGCATGTTCGAGCACGTCGGTGACAAGAACTACCGCAGTTTCTTCGAGGTGGCGCGGCGCTGCCTGTCGCCACGTGGCCTGCTGCTGCTGCACAGCATCGGGACCAACGTGTCGCGGCATCGTACCGATCCGTGGATCGCGCGCTACATCTTTCCCAACTCGATGCTGCCCTCGGCGGCGCAGATCAGCAGGGCATTCGAGGGGCGGTTCGTGCTGGAGGACTGGCACAATTTCGGCACCGACTACGACCTGACCCTGCAGGCGTGGCGGCGCAACGTGGAGGCGGCCTGGCCGCGGCTGGATGCGCGCTATGACGAGCATTTCCGGCGGATGTGGCGCTTCTATCTGGCCGGTTCGATGGCGACCTTCCGTTGCCGGCACGCGCAGTTGTGGCAGCTGGTGCTGTCGCCGGAAGGTGTGCCGGGAGGCTATGTGGCGCCGCGATGAAGCCAGAGCGGGATCAGATCCCTTTCGCAGAAAAGGGCTCTGACCCCAACCACAACGAAAAAACCGCCCGGTTTCCCGGGCGGTTCTGTTTTCAGTTCAGCGTACCGGCGATCAGTTGCCGGTGCCGGTCAGGCCACGCTTCTCCAGCAGCGGTTCGATCTGCGGCTCGTGGCCGGCGAAATCGCGGAACAGCTGCATCGCGTCGACGCTGCCGCCACGCGACAGCAAGGTGGCGCGGAAGTGGTCGCCGTTCTTGCGGCTCAGGCCACCGTTCTCGCGGAACCACTTCTGGGTGTTGGCGTCCAGCACTTCCGACCAGATGTAGGCGTAGTAGCCGGCCGAGTAGCCGCCCATGATGTGGCTGAAGTACGGGGTCTTGTAACGCGGCGGAACCGGTGCGTAGTAGATGCCGTCCTTCTCCAGCGCGGCGCGCTCGAAGGCCATCACGTCCTTGGCGGCCGGCACCTGGTCCGGGCCGATCTGGTGCCAGCGCTGGTCCAGCATGGCCGCACCCAGGTACTCGGTGGTGGCGAAGCCCTGGTTGAACTTGGCCGCGGCGATCACCTTGTCCAGCAGTGCCTGCGGCATCGCCGTGCCGTTCTGGTAGTGCTTGGCGTAGTTCTTCAGGATGGCGCTGTCATCGGCCCACATCTCGTTGACCTGCGAGGGGAACTCGACGAAGTCACGCGGCACCGAGGTGCCCGAGAAGTACGGGTACTTCACGTTCGAGAACATGCCGTGCAGGGCGTGGCCGAATTCGTGGAAGGTGGTCGTCACCTCATCCCAGGTCAGCAGGGTCGGCTGGCCGGCCGGCGGCTTGGGGATGTTGAGGTGGTTGGCCACCACCGGCTTGAAGCCGGTCAGCTTCGACTGCGAGACATACGAGTTCATCCATGCGCCGCCGCGCTTGGAGGCACGGGCGTACGGGTCGAACAGGAAAATCGCCAGCTGGCTGCCGTCGGCGTCGAACACGTCGTAGACGGTGACATCATCGTGATAGACCGGCAGGTCGGTGCGCTGCTTGAAGGTGAGGCCGAATTCCTGGTTGGCGGCGAAGAACACGCCGTTCTCCAGCACGTTCTTCAGTTCGAAGTACGGCTTCAGCTGCGACTCGTCGAAGTTGTACTTGGCCTGGCGCACCTTCTCGCTGTAGAAGGCCCAGTCCCACGGCTCCAGCGCGAACGTCGGCTTGCCCGCGGCCTTCTGCTCCTGGTCGATCATTGCCTGCAGGTCGGCCGCTTCGCGCTTGGCGTTGGCCACTGCGGCCGGGGCCAGCTTGCCCAGCATTGCGTTGACCGCCTCAGGGGTCTTGGCGGTCTGGTTGGTCAGGTTGTACGCAGCGAAGTTGGCAAAACCCATCAGCTTGGCCTTGTCGGCACGCAGCTGCATGATGCGCGAGACGATGGCGGTGTTGTCGAACTCGCCGCCGCGGCTGCCACGGCTGACCGATGCTTCGTAGATCTTCTGGCGCAGGGCGCGGTTGGCCAGGTTGGTCAGGGGCGGCTGGCCGGTGGTGTTGAGCAGGGTGATCACATACTTGCCATCCAGGCCACGGGCCTTGGCGGCTTCGGCGGCGGCGGCGATCTGCTCCCTGGACAGACCATCCAGTTCCTTCACGTCATCAACGGTGATCGCCGAAGCGTTCACTTCCGACTGCACGTTCTGGCTGAAGCGGGTACCGAGGTTGGCCAGCTCGGCGTTCATTTCCTTCAGCTTCGCCTTGTCCGCGTCAGACAGCTTGGCGCCGGCGCGCACGTAGTTGTCATAGTACTTCTCGACCAGGCGCACGCCTTCGGCGTCCAGACCCAGCTGCGTGCGGGTGTCATACAGCGCCTGGATGCGCGCGAACAGCTTGCTGTTCAGGGCGATCGCATCGCTGTGCGCGGCGAACCTGGCCGAGTAGTCGGCCTGCAGCTTCTTGCGGGTGTCGTTGGTGTCCGCGCCGACCAGGGCGAAGAACACGGTGGTCGCGCGGTCAAGGATGTCACCGCTCTTTTCCAGGGCGATGATGGTGTTGTCGAAGGTCGGCTTGGCCTTGTTGTTGGCGATGGCCTCGATTTCCTTCAGCTGCTGCGCCATGCCGGCGTCGAAGGCCGGAGCGAAGTCGCTGTCCTTGATCTTGTCGAACTGCGGATAGTGCAGTGCCAGCGGGCTTTCGGCGAAGAACGGGTTGGCCTGCTGTGCGGTGGTGCTGGCAGCCGGGGTGGCGGCGCCGGCGGAATAGGCGGGCAGGGCAAGGCCGAGGGTCATGGCCACGGCAAGGGCAAGGCGGGTGGTCAAGGCGGTACTCCGGTAAGGCAGACAAGTGCCCGAGGTTAACCCGGGGTAATGGGATCGGGCTTGTGTCGAAAGGCATGGGCGGGGATACCATCGGAACCCCCCATTGCGGAGATCTGCCATGACCACTGCGTTCGATTTCGGTTTCACCGACCTGGACGGCCAGCCGCAGGCCCTGGAGCAGTACCGCGGCAAGGCGCTGCTGCTGGTCAACGTGGCCAGCAAGTGCGGTTTCACCCCGCAGTACGAGGGACTGGAGGCGCTGTGGCGCGAGTACGGCCCGAAGGGCCTGGTGGTGATCGGCTTCCCCTGCGACCAGTTCGGCCACCAGGAACCGGGCAATGCCGAGGAGATCCGCAGCTTCTGTGCGCTGACCTATGCAGTGGACTTCCCGCTGTCGGAGAAGATCCAGGTCAACGGCGACGGTGCACACCCGCTGTGGAAGTGGCTGAAGTCCGAGAAGACCGGCCTGCTGGGGCTGAGCGCGATCAAATGGAACTTCAGCAAGTTCCTGGTCGGACGCGACGGGCAGGTGCTGAAACGCTACGCGCCGACCGACAAGCCGGAAAGCCTTCGCGGGGACATCGAGAAAGCGTTGCAGTCCCGGCAGTAAGGGCTGCCGCTTCCCGCAGCAGGGCCGGACGCAGGCCCGGCGCTACGGGTCACTTCTCGACGAAGGCGCGCTCGAACACGTAGTGACCCGGCTGGCCGATGCGCGGGGAGACCTGGAAGCCACGGGCGTCGAGCACCGTGCGCAGGTCGGCCAGCATCTGCGGGCTGCCGCAGATCATCGCGCGGTCATTCTCCGGGCTCAGTTCCGGCAGGCCCAGGGTGCGCTGCATTTCCCCGCTTTCCATCAGCGAGGTCAGGCGCCCCTGGTTGGCGAACGGTTCGCGGGTGACGGCCGGGTAGTACAACAGCTTGTCGCCGATCATCTCGCCGAGGAACTCGTGCTCACGCAGGTCCTTCTCGAAATAGTCGCGGTACGCAAGGTCCTTTTCGTAGCGCACGCCGTGGCACAGGATCACCTTCTCGAAACGCTCGTAGGTCTCCGGGTCCTTGATGATCGACAGCCAGGGCGCCAGGCCGGTGCCCGTGCCCAGCAGGTACAGGTTCCTGCCGGGATGCAGATCGCTGATCAGCAGGGTGCCGGTGGGCTTCTTGCCTACCAGAACCTTGTCGCCGGGCTTGATGTGCTGCAGGCGCGAGGTCAGCGGGCCGTCCTGCACCTTGATGCTGAAGAACTCCAGCTGCTCTTCCCAGTTCGCGCTGGCGATGGAGTAGGCGCGCAGCAGCGGCCGGGCGTCGGTTTCCAGGCCGATCATCACGAACTGGCCGTTCTCGAAGCGGAAACCGCTGTCGCGGGTGAGGGTGAAGCTGAAGTAGGCATCGGTCCAGTGGCGGACCTCAAGCACCGTTTCGGCGCCGAAAGCGGAAGACATGGGCGTATCTGTTGGAAGTCGTCGGGGTAATTCTATCTCAAATGAGACAGGTTCTCATTAGGCGGAACGAGAGGCGTTCTCAGCGGTAGCCGGCGGCCTGCAGCTCGAACAGCTCGGCGTAGCGGCCGCCCTGGGCCATCAGCTGCTCGTGGGTGCCGCTGGCCTCGATCCGGCCATCGGCCAGCACCAGGATGCGGTCGGCCATGCGCACCGACGAGAAGCGATGGGAGATGAGTACGGCAGTGCGATTGTCCGCCAGTTCCCTGAACCGCTGGAATACCTCGAACTCGCTGCGCGCATCCAGCGCTGCGGTCGGCTCGTCCAGGATCATCACCTGCGCATTGCGCATCCACGCGCGGGCGATGGCGATCTTCTGCCACTGCCCGCCGGAGAGGTCCACGCCCTCCTTGAAGCGACGCCCGATCAGCTGGTCGTAGCCGCGTGGCAGCGACTCGATCACTTCCTGGGCCATGCCCCGGCGCGTGGCATCGGCAACCCGTTCCCGGTCCGCCATCGCCTCGACCTGGCCAACGCCGATGTTCTCCCCGGCGCTCAGGTTGTAGCGCACGAAGTCCTGGAAGATCACCCCGAGATTGGCGCGCAGGTCATCCAGGTCATAGTCGCGCAGGTCCCGGCCGTCGAGCAGGATGCGCCCCTCGTCAGGCTCGTACAGCCGTGCCAGCAGTTTGACCAGCGTGGTCTTGCCGGCACCGTTCTCGCCGACCAGTGCCAGCACTTCGCCGGCATGCAGCTGGAAATCGAGGTGGCGGACGGCCCATTGCTCGGCATCGGGATAGCGGAAGCCGACGTTCTCGAACACGAAGCCCTGGCGGATGGGCTGCGGCACGGCTACGGCGCCCTCGCGCGAATGGATCTCCGGCTGGATCTGGAAAAACGAGAACAGATCGTCCAGGTACAGGGCCTGGCTGGCCACCTGCGAGAAGCCGATCAGCAGGCCCTCCAGGAGCTGGCGCAGGCGCAGGAAGCTGCCGGCGAGGAAGGTCAGGTCGCCGATCGAGAAATCGCCGCGCACCGTGCGCCAGGCGATGTAGGCGTAGGCGGTGTAATAACCCAGCGTGCCCAGCGCGGCCAGCAGGGTGCCCCACAAGGCACGGCGCCGGGCCAACGCCCGGTTGGCCTTGAACAGCGCCACCGACAGGCTCCTGTAACGCTCCACCAGGAAGCGGTGCAGGTTGTAGATCTTCACTTCCTTGGCCGTCTCCACGCTGGCGCCGAGCTGGCGCAGGTAGTCGAGCTGGCGGCGCTCGGGCGTCCATTGGAAATTCAGGCTGTAGCCGGCGGCGTTGAAGTGCGATTCGCCGATGAAGGCAGGCACCAGGGCCAGCGCCAGCAGCAGGATCAGCCACGGCGCGTAGACCAGCAGGCCCACCGCCAGGCTGACCACCGTGATGGCGTCCTGCACCTGGCCGAACAGCTGGCTCATCAGGTTCATCCGGCCCATCGTCTGGCGTCGTGCGCGGTCCAGCTTGTCCTGCAGGTCCGGATCCTCGAAGTCCTCCAGATCCAGCGTTGCGGCGTGCTCCATCAGCCGGATGCTGGTGGCGTTGGCGAACAGCTCCGACAGCAGGGCATCGGCGTAGGCCACCATCCGGCCCAGCAGGTCGGAGACGATGGCCAGACCCAGCTCCAGGGCCAGCAACCCGAGCAGCGGATTGAGCAGGCCGCTGGCCAGGGCCTCGCCCAGCGGCGGAAAGCCGGCGTCGTGCCGGCTCAGCTGCAGCGCGCTGTCGATGATCAGCTTGCCCACATACAGCATGGCGACCGGCAGCAGGGCACGGATCAGGCGCAGCCCCAGGCTGACCAGGGTCAGTGCGGGGCTGGTCTTCCACACCAGCCGCAGGAACGGTGGCACGTTGCGCATCGCATTGAAGCGCTGGCGCAGGCTGGGTTTCTTTTCGGCTGAAGGCATGTCGCCATTGTGCGCGCCGGAGCCGTGGCGAAGGCATGAATGCGACGCCCGCAGGGAGCGTGCGCGTCAGCGCGCCACCGGTGCGGAGCCGCGCTGCGCGAGGCCCCGCATTCTTGTGGATCAGGGCAGCGGCGGCAGCAGGCCGGCGCCGAGGCGGTTCCAGGCGTTGATCACCGCGATGCCCATGCTCAGGTCGCTGATGCCCTTCTCATCGAAGTGCGGTGCCAGCGCATCGAACGCTGCCTGCGATGGCGCGGCGTCGGTGAGCCGGGTCAGGGCCTCGGCCCAGCCCAGCGCAGCGCGCTCACGCGCATCGAAGAAGCGGCTTTCGTGCCAGGCGGGCAGGGTGTCCAGCTTGCGCGGCTCGATGCCACTCTTGCGCAGCGCCGTCCCGTGCATGTCCATGCAGTAGCCGCAGCCGTTGAGCTGCGACACGCGCAGGAACACCAGTTCCATCAGGGTCGGATCGATCGAACTGTCATGCACTGCCTGGCTGGTATCGAGCAGGCCCTTGAAAGCCTTGGCGGCCAAGCGGGTATAGGGAACGCGGGGTGAGGCGGGGTTGGACATCGTGGGCTCCACGGCGGCCCCGATGGCCGCCTTCTCTTACCAGGACGCCGCCGCGTCTGCGTGCGTGACAACCGCGGGCAGTTTTTCCGGATTGAGCACGCTGTACAGGCGCGCGATGCGGCCATCGATCACCTCGATGGTGGTGACCGAATGCAGGCGATCGCCGTCGAAGCCCAGGATCGCCGGCTCGCCGTTGACGTAGCCCAGCCGGGCCGGGTGCGTGCCGCCGCGGCGGGCAATGGCCCAGAACAGGCGGCCGATGCGTTCGGCACCCCGCAGCGGGCGCACCGCTGCGGTGACCACGCCGCCTCCATCGGAGACCATCAGCGCGTTGGCATGCAGCAGGGCCTGGATCGCCTCGCTGTCGCCACGCTGCGACGCATCCATGAAGCGTGCCAGCAACTGCCGGTGCTGGCCGGCGTCGGCATTGAAGCGCGGCCGGCCGGCCTGCAGCCGCTGCCGGGCCCGGTGCACCAGTTGCCGGCAGTTGGCCTCGCTATGGCCGATCAGGTCGGCGATCTCGCGATAGTCGTGGTCGAACGCTTCCTTCAGCAGGAACGCGGCGCGCTCCTCCGGGCCGAGCTGTTCAAGCAGGGTCAGGAAGGCCACCGATACATCATCGGCCAGGGCATGCAACTGGGCCGGGCCGGGCGCCGGGTCGGGCTCCAGGGTGACCGCCATCGGTTCAGCCAGCCACGGGCCCACGTAATGCGCGCGCTCGCGCTTGGCCGCACGCAGACGGTCCAGTCCCAGGCGTGTGGTGGTGGTGACCAGCCATGCCTCGGCATCGCGGACGCTGGCCGGGTCGGCGCCGGACCAGCGCAGCCAGGCGTCCTGGACGACGTCCTCGGCGTCGGCGCGGCTGCCCAGCAGGCGGTAGGCGAGGGCCATCAGGCGGGGACGGTGGGTCTGGAAGGCGGTTTCGGCGTTCATGCGGGCAAGGACGCCGCAGCGGGCAGGGGCGTGACAAGGGCTTGGGGTCAGAACCCTTTCCCCGGGAAAGGGTTCTGACCCCACAGACTCTACCCGCAGCTGGGGAGGGGGTAAAATGGGCGGATTACCCCCGCCAGCCTCGAGCAAGCGAGCAAGCCGTGACATCGATCAAGCAGGAAGACCTCATCCAGTCCATCGCCGACGCGCTGCAGTACATCTCGTACTACCACCCGGTCGACTACATCAAGAATCTCGCCGCTGCCTACGAGCGCGAGGAGTCGCCGGCCGCGAAGGAGGCGATGGCCCAGATCCTGATCAATTCGCGGATGTGCGCCGAAGGCCATCGTCCGATCTGCCAGGACACCGGCATCGTCACCGTGTTCCTGGAAATCGGCATGGATGTGCGCTGGGACGACGCCACCATGGGCGTGGAAGACATGGCCAATGAAGGCGTGCGCCGCGCCTATCTGCATCCGGACAACAAGCTGCGTGCTTCGGTGCTGGCGGATCCGGCCGGCAAGCGCATCAACACGAAGGACAACACCCCGGGCGTGGTCAACGTCAAAGTCGTGCCGGGCAACAAGGTGGATGTGATCGTGGCCGCAAAGGGTGGCGGCTCGGAAGCCAAGACCAAGTTCGCCATGCTCAATCCGTCCGACTCCATCGTCGACTGGGTGCTCAAGACCGTGCCGACCATGGGGGCCGGCTGGTGCCCGCCGGGCATGCTGGGCATCGGCATCGGCGGCACTGCGGAGAAGGCCATGCTGCTGGCCAAGGAAGCGCTGATGGAGCCGATCGACATCACCGAGCTGCAGGCCCGTGGAGCGTCCAACCGGATCGAAGAGCTGCGCCTGGAGCTGTACGAGAAGGTCAATGCGCTGGGCATCGGCGCCCAGGGCCTGGGTGGCCTGACCACGGTGCTGGACATCAAGATCAACGATTACCCGACCCACGCGGCCAACCTGCCGGTGGCGATGATCCCGAACTGCGCCGCGACCCGCCACGCGCACTTCACCCTGGATGGCAGCGGTCCGGTGATGCTGGATCCGCCGTCGCTGGAGGACTGGCCGAAGCTGACCTACGACGCCTCCAAGGGCACCCGGGTGGACCTGGATACGATCACCCCGGAAGATGTGGCCAGCTGGAAGCCGGGCCAGACGCTTCTGCTCAACGGCAAGCTGCTGACCGGCCGCGACGCCGCGCACAAGCGCATGGTTGACATGCTCAACAAGGGCGAGGAACTGCCGGTCGATCTGAAGGGACGCTTCATCTACTACGTCGGCCCGGTTGATCCGGTGCGCGATGAAGTGGTCGGTCCGGCCGGGCCGACCACGGCAACGCGCATGGACAAGTTCACCCGCCAGGTGCTGGAACAGACCGGTCTGCTGGGCATGGTCGGCAAGGCCGAGCGCGGCCCGGCTGCGATCGAGGCGATCCGTGACAACAAGTCGGCGTACCTGATGGCGGTCGGTGGCTCGGCCTACCTGGTGTCCAAGGCGATCAAGGCGGCCAAGGTGGTCGGGTTCGCCGATCTCGGCATGGAAGCGATCTACGAGTTCACCGTGCAGGACATGCCGGTGACGGTGGCGGTCGACTCCACCGGTGAATCGGTGCACAAGACCGGCCCGCGCGAATGGCAGGCCCGCATCGGCAAGATTCCGGTCGTGGTGGAGTAAGCGCGGCACACGCTTGGTGGCAAACGGCGCCTGTTGGCGCCGTTTGTCGTTTAACGAGCCGGCACGGAACATCTGCTAGTTTCCATGCGACTCGAACCGGGAACGTTCATGCCGCTGTTACGGAACTTCGCGCTTGCCGGGCTGTTCGCACTGGCCGGCTGCAGCAGCACCTCCTCCTCGTATGAAGGAGCGGATTTCAGCGCATCGGCGCAATGCCGCATGCAGTGCCAGGCCAGCCATCGCAGCTGCATGGCGCAGGCGGACAGCCTGGGCAGTCGGCAGAGCAGCTGCGAACAGCAGATGGCTCCGGCTGCCGACAAGCGCTGCAAGGACATCGCCAATGCCGATCTGCGCCGCTCGTGCGAACTGAAGGCGCATGACTGCACGCTGCGGCAGCCGATGATGAGCTGCGGCGAACGTCGCGACACCTGCATGAGCAGCTGCGGTTGAGCAGTGGCCGCCGGGCGGGCGCATAATCGCCGGCTCCACCCGCAACGGATCCCGCGCATGAGCACCACCCTGTATGGTTCGTCGAGTACCGCTTCGCTGGTCGTGCACTGGCTGCTGATCGAACTGGGCATCGAGCACGAACTGGTGCTGCTGGATTTCGACAGGCGCGAGCACAAGGCGGCGGACTACCTGGCGTTGAATCCGGCCGGGAGGGTGCCGACCCTGAGGATCGATGGCCTGCTGTTGACCGAGGCAGCGGCCATCGCGCTGTACCTGGCCGACCGCCATCCCGAAGCGGGGTTGCTGCCGGCCGTGGGCACGCCCGCGCGGGGCGAGGCCTATCGCTGGATGTTCTGGTGCGCCAACACCCTGCAGCCTGCCTATCGTGCATGGTTCTATCCGCACGAAGCGGCGGGCGAGGCCTGCGTGGAGGCAACGCGTGCGATGGCCCGGCAGCAGCTGGAGGCGGCCTGGCAGCATGTGGCGGCGCACCTGCAGGCGCACGGGCCTTACCTGCTGGGCGACGCGCCCAGCGTGGTCGATTTCATGCTGGTGATGCTGATGCGCTGGTCGCGCAACATGCCCCGGCCCACTGACACCTGGCCGGTGCTGAAGGCGCACGCAACCGCGCTGAAGGCGCGCCCCGCCTTCGCGGAAGTCTATCGACGCGAAGGCATCAGCGACTGGCGGTGATCGCCGGCGTTGAGCCGAGCGCGTGCCGCCGGGCATGGCTCGGCGCTGCCGGGTGGTGCGTCCGGGCTACAGGATCTCCAGCACCGTTTCCGGCGGGCGGCACAGGCGCGTGCCCTTGGCCGTGCGCACCACGGGCCGGTTGATCAGGCGCGGGTGCGTCGCCATCGCCGCCAGCAGGGTCGCCTCATCGGCCCCGGCCAGCGCCAGACCGGCAAACTCCGGTTCCTTGCTGCGCACCAGGTCGGCGGCGGCCAGCCCGGATTCGGCAAGCAGCTGGCGCAGGGTCGCCACGTCGGGCGGTGCCTGCAGGTACTCGATCACCTCCGGCTCGATGCCGGCGTCGCGGATGAGCTTCAGTGCGCCGCGCGAATTGCTGCACGCCGGGTTGTGCCAGATCGTCACGCCCATCAGAACCATTCCAGCAGCGACACGCCCACGCCCACGTAGGTGGCCTTGTGGTTGTAGTCGATCAGGCTTTCGCCGTATCCGTCGAAGACCTGGATGTGGCCGCGCAGCAGGTTGCTGATCGGGAAACCGTAGTCGAGCTGCAGGGCGCCATGCGAACGGTCGCCGGTACGCAGCGAATGGCGCGCCATCAGGGACACTTCGTGGCCATTGCGGTTCCAGATCAGGGTCGCGTCGCCGCGGCCCATGTAATCCTCGATGTCCGGGTTGTTGTCATCGCTGCGCGTTTCGGGAATGCGGTACCAGGGCCGCAGCACCAGCGCCCAGTTCTCGCGGTCCAGCCCAACATTGAGCATCACCCGGTTCCAGCTGCGCGAAAGGGGATCGGCACGGCCATTGGACTGATGGTTGAGGCTGATGCCGGTCATGCGTCCGCGCCAGCCACCAATGGAGTAGCCGTTGCGGAACACCATCATCACTTCCGGCTCGTAATTGGTCTCGCGGAACGGGCGCGAATTCTCGGCGTTGTAGGCCTGCCAGCGCGAGCTCTGGGTATAGCCGGCCCAGATGTCGCCGTTGTCGCCGAACAGATTCTCGGCGATCTTGGTCTTGAAGCTGATCTGGAACTTCAGCTCGGCACTGTCCAGCGCCTGCGGCTCGGTCACGCTGTTGGCCGGATTCGGCGACTGCGGCATCTGGTTCTTGTCGCTGGTCCAGAACGCCGGCAGCAGGTACACCGGCTTGTAGGCCCGCAGCTGGAACGGTCCCAGCTTCGAGTCTTCCGCCAGTTCCCAGCGGCTGTCCAGCAGGGAACCGCGGCCTGCATTGGCCAGGGCGCTGTCGTCGGGGGCGGGGCGCAGCACATCGCCGACCCGCGCCCGCAGGTTCTCTTCGCCCTGGCTCAGGCGGGCGGCGCGACGCTGTTCGCGCAGCGCCTGCGCGGCCTGCTGCGCGGCGGCATCGGCTTCGGCAGTGGCCGGTGCGGTACGGCCGAACAGGCGGTCGTAGCACGACAGTCGGGCGGCGTCGGTTTCAATGGCCGCGCAACCGGCCGGCGTGGTGGTCGTGGCAGGCGCGATTTCCTGCGCGGCCAGCGGCGCGCTGGCCAGGGCAAGCGCCAACGGCGCCAGACGGGGGAGCAACGGCGGGAGGGTCATTGCAGCAGGCCCTTCGGGATGACTACGGGAAGACGCACAGTGTGGCGGCTGCCCGCAGCAACGGCCAGCCCCATGGAGTTATGCCCGGCGCAGGTGTGCGCGTGGCGTGAAGATCGTGCGTTACAGGAACCAGGCGAACGCGAACAGGCCCAGCATCGCGATGACCATCGCCAGTTTCAGCGCCAGGCCCAGCAGGATGCCCAGCCAGGTGGCGAGGCCAACCTTGGTCGAGCGGCCCAGCTCGCGCGTGTGCCAGTACTCGCCCAGCAGAGCGCCGACCAGCGGGCCGGCGAACAGGCCGATGGGCATGAAGAACAGACCGGCGATGCTGCCGATGAAGGTGCCCCACAGCGCCTTGCGGCTGGCCCCGACACGCTGGGCCCCGACCACCGTGGCCAGCACATCGGCCAGCAGTGAAAGCAGGGTCAGCACGCCCAGTACCAGCAGGGTTGGCCAGCCGACATGGGTGAAGCCGTCGGCCCACGCTGCCAGCAGCAGGCCGACGAACACCAGCGGGATGCCGGGAAGTGCCGGCAGGACGATGCCGGCAATACCAACGAGGACAAAAATGACCGCTAGCAGATACAAGATGAATGAGAGGCCCATGCTGTCCCGTATGGTTGTCTTTTTGGGGTTGACAGTGAAAGATTTTGCCAGTTGCTTTTTCGTTTTGGCCGGGTTAAGTTGCAGTCGCTGAGCTTGGCAAGGTCACCGTGGATCGTGGCCTGATGAAGCAAGATCTTCCCGATCCGCTGCATCGATGCACCTCGCTTCCCCCTTGCTTGTCAGCCGCCCACAAGGCGTTTCCAACAACAAGAGAGAGTCATCAGGGAGTTAGTGAGATGTCCGAACGCGAGAACGGTACTGTCAAGTGGTTCAACGATGCAAAGGGCTTCGGCTTCATCAGCCGTGAAAACGGCGAAGACGTGTTCGTGCACTTCCGCGCCATCCAGACCCAGGGCTTCAAGAGCCTGAAGGAAGGCCAGAAGGTCACCTTCACCGTCGTGCAGGGCCAGAAGGGCCTGCAGGCCGACGCCGTGCAGCCGATCTGACCGGTCTGCAGCCGTCACATGAAAAAGGCCCGCGCAAGCGGGCCTTTTTCTTTGTCCGGGGCCGGCAGCGGATCAGCGCAGGATCACCCGGCCGTTGACCACGCGAACGTAGGTGTTTTCGCGGATGCCGCCCAGATCGCGCTGGTTGACGACGATGGTGCGTCCGTCATCCATGCGCACGCTGATGTCATACGTATCGCTGGTCACGTTCTTCTGGATCTGGTTGCCGGCCAGCGCGCCACCCACGGCACCCGCCGCTGCGGCGATGTTCTTGTTGCCGCGGCTGCCGCCGGTGTGGTCGGAGATCTCATGGCCGGCAACCGCACCCACGATGCCGCCGAGGATCGCGCCGGTCGCGCTGGGCGCAGTGCGGCCGGACTGCACGGTGTTGATGCGGGTGACGATGCCGCAGTCGGCGCAACGGCCCTGGTTGTAGCCGGAGTTGTTGCCGTAGCCGCCGTTGTTGTACCCATTGTTGTAGCCGCCGCCGCCGTAACCCGGCGAGGTGGCGCAGCCGGCCAGGGCGAGGGTGGCGATGGCACTGGCGGCGATGAGCTGGATCTTCATGGGGCGTCTCCTGGCCGTGAAGGCGGATGTGTTGGGTGGTACTGCGTCATGCAGCAGGGTGCGCGAATCGTCTCCTTTCCAACGTGAACAAGACGCCAATCAACGCCGCCATGACCGGCTGCGGGATGAACGCTGTTCAACGGAAATCCTGATGGCAGGCGCGGCAGTCCGCCTGCAGCGTCTGCACCACCTGGGCCAGCGCGGTGCAGTCTGCCGGTGGCGTCGCCAGGGCGGCATTGAGGCCGGCGCGGTACTGGCTGGCATGCTGCTGGAACTGCGCGCTGTCCTTCAGGCCGGGGAAGGCCAGGTCCAGGTCGTTGGAGAGCAGGCGCAGCGTCTGCAGGCGCGGCACGCTGTCGGCCAGGCTGCAGCGGTTCTGCTGTTGAGCCTGCTGCAGCAACTGGGATTGCCGCTGCATCACCTGCATCAGGCTGTCCGGGAAGGGGTCACGGCGGGCCTGCAGGGCGCGGCCGACCATCACCGTGGCGATCAGGCCGATCAGCAGACCCAGCGCGAGCACGAACAGGTAGCGATAGGCGGAAGACGGCGGGCGAGGGGGGCTGGCGTTCATGGCGGGCTCTCCGGGTGTGCAACGGTAGGTTCGACCCGGCGTGCTGTGGACGCCGGCCGCTGCACGTTAAAATAGACCGATGAACGAACAGGTCAAACAACGCTTCGCCGGCATCGAACGGCTGTATGGCGTGGGTGCGCTCGAGCGCCTGCAGGGCAGCCGCGTAGCGGTGGTCGGCATGGGCGGGGTCGGCTCGTGGGTGGTCGAGGCGCTGGCGCGCTCGGCGGTCGGCCATCTCACCCTGATCGATGCGGACGACATCTGCGTGTCCAACACCAACCGGCAGCTGCCGGCGATGGAGGGCAATTACGGGCGCAACAAGGCCGAAGCCATGGCCGAGCGCTGCCGGGCGATCAACCCGGAACTCGATGTCGACGCGGTGCAGGCGTTCCTGACCACCGCCAACATGGCGGAACTGCTGGATCGTCGCTTCGATCTGGTGATCGATGCCTGCGACAGCTTCCGGGTCAAGGTGGAGACCATCGCCTGGTGCCGCCGCCGCAAGCTGCCACTGCTGACGGTGGGCGCCGCGGGTGGGCGCACCGATCCGACCCTGGTACGCATCCGCGATGTCTCGCGCACCGAGCACGACGCGATGCTGGCGCTGATCCGCAAGAAGCTGCGCAGCGAGTTCAACTTCCCCAAGAACGCCAAGCGTTACTTCGGCGTGCCGGCGGTGTACTCGCTGGAGAACGTGAAGTATCCGCAGGCCGATGGCAGTGTCTGTGGCCTCCGTCCCAACCTGGGGGCGGACGCTGCGCTCAAGCTTGATTGCGGCGCAGGGCTGGGGGCAGCCACCCATATCACCGGTGCCTTCGCCTTTGCCGCCGTCGGCAAGGCGCTGGAAATGCTGCTGGAGCCGAAGAGGGTCAAGTCCGAATCCGTTGAGGCTTGACCGGTAGCGCCGGGCCATGCCCGGCGAAACGGCGATCAGGCGGCCGGCAGCGCGAACAGCCGCCGCGCGTTGTCGGTCGTGGTCCTCGCTACCGTCTCCAGGTCGGTCTGCCGCAACGCCGCGACGTGGCGCGCGATGATCGAGAGGCGTGCCGGCTCATTGCGCTGCCCACGGATGGCCGCGTCGGGCTGATCGGGCGCGTCCGTTTCCAGCAGCAGCTGCTCCAGCGGCATCTCCCGGACCAGCCGTTGCAGGCGCTGTGCCCGTTCGTAGGTCAGGGGGCCGCCCAGACCCAGCAGGAAGCCCTGCCGATGCAGCTGTGCCGCCTGCTCCGGGCTGCCGGAGAAACTGTGCACCACGCCGCGCAGGCCACCGATGCGGCGGATCGCTGCGATCACCGCATCCACGGCCCGACGCGCATGCACGATCACCGGCAGGTCGAAGTCGCGCGCCAAGCGCAGCTGGCCGGTGAAATAGGTCTGCTGCGCCTCCGCATCCAGGCCTTCCACGAAATAATCCAGGCCGCATTCGCCGATCGCCCGCGGACGCTCACGCTCGATCCATTCCCGCAGCAGCGGAAGGTGCCCGGCGCGATGCTCGGCAAGAAACATCGGATGCAGCCCGTACGCGGGGTACAGGCCGGGTGCCTGCTGGCAGACCTCGCGCAGCTTCGGCCAGCTGGCGGCGGTGACGGCCGGCACGACCTGGAACTGCACCCCGGCCGCGCGCGCGCGCTCGATCACGGCGGCACGGTCGGGGTCGAACTCGCCTGCATCGAGATGGCAATGGCTGTCGACCAGCACGCTCAGCGCTGCTCCAGCGGTGGCGGCGTGCGGGTGCCGCGGCTCTTCCAGTTGGCCAGCAGCAGTGTGCCCAGGCCCAGCACCAGCTCATCGACGAAGGGAAGCGGATCGGGAATGAACAGGGTCAGCGCGAACAGCCCGGCCGTGAGCTTGAACAGCGTGGGGTAGCGCAGCCGGCGCGCCCATTGCAGTACCGGCAGCAGCATCGGGTTGGCCATGGCGGGATCCTCCTGGTGAATATGCAAACGCTACCACGGGCCCAGCATTTCCCGATGCTGAATGGGTTACGGCGACGAGCAGGAAATGTGGAGATTCCGTTCAGGGAGGCCGTGCTGCAATCTGTGCCGAGAACGTTGCGGACGGTCCGCAAGGAGCAGGTCATGAAAAGCACAACTACAACTGTCCTGGTCGCAGCGGGCGCGCTGCTGGTGGGTGGTATCGCCACGGCCGCCTTCATGAAGAGCGGCAACCCGTCGCCGGATTCCATCAGCGCCGGCGCCCCCAACGGCGAATCACGCCTGGCCGATGGCAGCGGCACCGACGATGGTGCGCGTGGCAACCAGCTCGATGCCACCGCGCCGCGCGGCCTGGAGTATGCCGATGTGCTGAAGGTCGACCCGATCACCGAAAAGCAGAAGGCGTACGCCACGGTCATCGGCACCGACGCGGTGCGCGAAACCTCCACCACCCAGACGCCGCACGAGGTCTGCCAGGATGTGGTCGTGCAGGAACGCCTGCCCGAGCGTGATGGCAACGTCGGTGGCACCGTCGCCGGCGCGGTGATCGGTGGCCTGCTGGGTAATCAGGTTGGCGGCGGCAATGGCAGGAAGGCGGCGACCGCAGCCGGTGCCGTGGCCGGCGGCCTGATCGGCAACCAGGTGGACAAGCGCCACGTCGGTGGCCGTGTGGTCAACCGCACCGAGCGCCAGTGCCACACCGAGACCGCCACCTCCGAGTCGAGCCGTGTCACCGGCTACAACGTCACCTATCGCAACGAGGACGGCACCACCGGCACCATGCGCATGGCCAGCAAGCCCGGCAGCCGCATCGCCATGGGCACCAACGACGTGGTCAAGGGTTACAACGTGACCTACCGCTATGATGGTGCCGAGAAGACCGTGCGCATGGACAACAAGCCAGCCAGCGATCGCCTGCCGGTGGTCGATGGCCAGCTGGTCACGCAGACAGCGGCAGCCGGCGCCACGGCACCGACCCGCCAGTAATCCTGCCGCTGCACCGGACAGGCGACAGGCCGGCTTCTGCCGGCCTGTCTGTTTTTGTGGCCGGGTGACATTTGCGATGATGGCGCTCCGTCATCGCCCTGGAGTCGGCATGAGCATCTTCGACCTGCGCCTGGAAACCGAGCGCCTGATCCTGCGCCCACCGCATCGCGAGGATTTCGAGCCCTATCTGGCGTTCTGCGCGGATGAAGAGGTGATGCGCACGCTGGGCGGAGTACAGCCACCGTCAGTGGCATGGCGTGGATTCTGCAGCCTGGCTGGCGCGTGGCAGTTGTTCGGCTTTTCGATGTTCAGCGTGATCGAGAAATCCAGTGGTGAGTGGGTCGGTCGCATGGGGCCCTGGCAGCCACAGGACTGGCCGGGCACCGAGGTCGGCTGGAGCATCCGGCGTGCCAGCTGGGGCAAGGGCTACGCGCCGGAGGCGGCGACCGCTGCGATCGACTGGGCATTCAACGCACTCGGGTGGGAGGAGGTGATCCATACCATTGCCGAGGACAACGAGAATTCCCGTGTCGTGGCCCGCAAGCTGGGCAGTACGCTGCTGCGCATGGGCGAGCTGCCGCCGCCGTACCAGGGCAAACCGATGCAGATCTGGGGGCAGTCGCGCCAGCAGTGGCAGCAGCGCGTGCGCTGAGGGGCCCGACGGGCTGCATCCAGCGGCGGGCTGCGCGGTGGGCATGCTGCACCCGCGCTTGGCATCGGCGGGCGCGCTTGCCAGACTGCGCGCAACCGGTCGTTGGCCGGGTCTCCTGGAGCAGGCAATGGTGGAAGAACGCGTTCCGTTGACGGTGCATGGCATGTCCGTTTCAGGCAATTGCCACAAGGTGCGCATGCTGCTGGAACACCTCGGCAGCCGCTATCGCTGGGTGGAGGTGGACAGCGCCCATGGCCAGACCCACACGCCGGAGTTCCTGGCATTGAATCCCAATGCGAAGGTGCCGTTGATCGTGCGCGAGGACGGCCGCGTGTTGACCGAATCGAACGCGATCCTGTTCTGGCTGGCCGAGGGCACGCCCTACCTGCCCGGCGATGGCTGGGAGCGGGCGCAGGCGTTGAGCTGGATGTTCTTCGAGCAGTACACGCATGAACCCTGCGTGGCGGTGGCCCGTTTCATCCGTGGCTGGACGCCGGCCGACTCCCCGCGGCGCGCCGAACTGCCGCGCCTGCAGGAGCGCGCCAGCACCGCACTGGCGGTGATGGAACAGCACCTGCGGCAGTCGCCCTGGTTCACCGGCCGCAGTTATGGCATCGCCGATATCGCGCTGTTTGCCTACACCGACGTTGCCAGCGATGGTGGCATCCGCCTTGATCCGTTCCCGCAGGTGCAGGCCTGGCTGCAGCGGGTCCGGGCGCAGCCGCGGTTCGTGCCGATGCCGGCCGTGGGCGCGGAGGTGCTGGCGCGATTCAACGCGGTGGCCTGATTCCCGGGGGAGCGTCGGGCAGGCCGGCTGCGAGGAAGCCGGGCGGGCCCCGCGCCACGCTAAGCAACAACGACACGGAGGGTGTTCGATGTTCGCTGTGGTTCCAGATCCCATCCCCGCGCGCATGCGCGGGCTCAACCGCGCCGAAGTGTGCGACGTCAATTTCCTGGAGGCGGTGCGCGGCTGGCGGGGCACGCCACGGCCACGGCCCGCGCCGCACGCGCCGATCCTGCCAGGCAGCACGCTCAGCGCGGCGGCCTTTGCCGACCTGTTCGATTCGCAGCTGGCCAGCCGCCAGCTGGACCTGATGGCACGCGTGCTGCGCGTGCAGAACAAGGTCTTCTACACCATCGGCTCGTCCGGACACGAGGGCAATGCGCTGTTGGCGCGGGCCTGCCGGCACACCGATCCTGCGTTCCTGCACTACCGCTCCGGCGCCTTCATGGCCGAGCGCGCGCGGCAGGTGCCGGGCATGGATCCAGTGCGCGACGCGGCACTGTCGTTCGCCGCCAGCGCCGACGATCCTGCCAGCGGAGGCCGGCACAAGGTGTGGGGCAGCCGGCCGCTGTGGGTGTTGCCACAGACCTCGACGATCGCCTCGCACCTGCCCAAGGCGCTGGGCACTGCGTTGGCCATCGAGAGCGGCAAGCGCCTGGGCCAGCCGTTGCCGATTCCGGCCGACAGCATCGTGGTCTGTTCCTTCGGCGACGCCTCGGCCAATCACGCCACCGCACAGACGGCGTTCAACACCGCCATGTGGTCGGCCTACCAGAAACTGCCGGCGCCCATCCTGTTCGTCTGCGAGGACAATGGCCTGGGCATTTCGGTGAAAACACCAGAAGGATGGATCGCCGAGCGCTTTGGCGGCCAGCCGGGACTGGACTACTTCTTCGCTGATGGGCTGGATCTGGCCAGCGGCCATGCGCAGGTGCAGGCCGCGGTCGAGCATTGCCGGGCAACCCGCAGGCCGACCTTCCTGCACCTGCGTACCACGCGGCTGATGGGGCATGCCGGTACCGATTTCGAGGTGGAGTGGCGCGCGTTGCCGGAGCTGTGTGCGGCGGAGGCGCAGGATCCGCTGCTGCGCTCGGCGCAGATCGCGATGGAGTCGGGCTGGATGGATGCCGCGGCCGTCGAGGCGGCCTATGAAGCGATGCGTGTGCGCTGCATGGCGGCCGCCGCCGACGCCGAGCGCCAGCCGAAGCTGCAGTCCCTTGAGCAGGTGATGGCACCGCTGGCGCCCTATACACCTGCAGCGGTGCACGCCGAGGCCCGGCGCGCGGTCGCGGACGAGGCGCGACTGTCGCTGTATGGCGGCGCCGACGCATTGCCGGAGCGACAACCGCCGCGTCATCTGGCCATCCAGATCAATCACGGACTGCAGGAACTGCTGTGCAAGTATCCGCAAAGCCTGTTGTTCGGCGAGGATGTGGCGCAGAAGGGAGGCGTGTACACCTTGACCCGCGACCTGCTGCGTCGTTTCGGCCCGCGTCGGGTGTTCAACACGCTGCTGGACGAGACCATGATCCTGGGCATGGCGCAGGGGCTGGCCAACATGGGCATGCTGCCGATCCCCGAGATCCAGTACCTGGCCTACCTGCACAATGCCATCGACCAGATACGTGGCGAGGCGTGTTCGCTGCAGTTCTTCTCCAATGACCAGTTCCGCAACCCGATGCTGGTGCGGGTGGCAGGGCTGGGCTACCAGAAGGGATTCGGTGGCCATTTCCACAACGACAATTCGATCACCGCCCTGCGCGACATTCCCGGCCTGGTGGTGGGCTGTCCCTCGCGTGGCGACGACGCCGTGATGATGCTGCGCACGTTGGCGGCGCTGGCCCGGGTGGATGGCCGCGTGGCGGTGTTCCTGGAGCCGATCGCGCTGTACATGAGCAAGGACCTGCACGAGCCGGGTGACGGCCAGTGGCTGTTCGACTACCCGCAACAGGGCCAGGCGCTGCTGCCGGGGGAGGGCCGGGTGTATGCCCCCGAGGCGCAGGATCTGGTGATCTACACCTATGGCAATGGCGTGCCGATGGCGCTGCGTGCCGCGCGGGTGATCGACCAGCAGCTCGGGTGGCAGGTGAGGGTGGTTGACCTGCGCTGGCTGGTGCCGCTGGACGGCGGATTCATTGCCACCCAGGCGGCCACGGCGCGGCGCGTGCTGGTGCTGGACGAGGGGCGTCACAGCGGTGGCGTGGGCGAGGGGGTGGTCACGGCCCTGGTCGAGGCCGGCTTCGGTCACCTGCCGCTGCGTCGGGTCTGCGGCGCCGATACCTATACGCCGCTGGCGGGGGCAGCAATGTTCGGGCTTCCAAGCGACAATGCGGTGATTGGCGCCGCCCTCGACCTGGCGCAGGAACCCTGATGCATGTGTGGATTGGCGGGAATGCTGTTGCCGGCACCGATGGTGCCGGCCGAGGAACTGCAGGCACAGGCCCTGGCCATGGGCCAGGCGCTGCACCATCGCGGGCCGGATGATGGTGGCACCTGGGTCGATGCCGCTGCCGGGATCGCACTGGCGCACCGCCGGCTGAGCATCCTCGATCTGTCCCCGCTGGGCCACCAGCCGATGGCATCGTCCGACGGCCGCTATGTGATGGCCTACAACGGCGAGGTCTACAACTTCGCGGCCCTGCGCGCCGAGCTGGAGCCGCTGGGCCATGCTTTCCGTGGCCACTCCGATACCGAGGTGCTGCTGGCTGCGATCCTGCAGTGGGGCCTGGAAGACACCCTGCAGCGCTGCAACGGCATGTTCGCCATCGCTATGTGGGACCGCAGCGAGCAGTGCCTCTGGCTGGCCCGCGACCGGGTCGGCAAGAAGCCGCTGTACTACGGCTGGGCCGGTGACGCGCTGGTGTTCGGCTCTGAACTGAAGGCACTGTGGCAGCATCCAGCGTTCGACAACGATATCGATCGGGATGCGTTGACGCTGCTGTTGCGGCTGGATTACATCCCGGCGCCGCACAGCATCCATCAGCGCTGCTACAAGCTGATGCCCGGCCGGGTGCTGCGGGTGGATGCGCCGATGGTTGCCGCCGGAGCCGGCGCGCACCGGCCGGAGCAGGCGCAGCGTCCGTACTGGGACGCGCGTGCGCGCATGCAGGCCGCACTGGCTGCACCCTTCCAGGGCCGCATCGAGGAGGCCGAGGAGCAGCTTGATGCCCTGCTGCGCGACGCCGTGGCGTTGCGCATGGTCGCGGACGTGCCCGTCGGCGTGTTCCTGTCCGGGGGGACCGATTCGTCGCTGGTGGCGGCGCTGATGCAGGCGCAGAGCAGGCAGCCGGTGCACAGCTTCAGCATCGGTTTCCAGGATTCAAGCCACGATGAGGCACCGCTGGCCAGGGAACTGGCCGCGCATCTGGGCTGCGACCACACCGAACTCTACGTCAGCGGGGCCGACGCACTGGCGGTGGTGCCGCAGTTGCCGACGATGTTCGACGAGCCTTTTGCCGATGCCTCGCAGGTGCCGACCGCGCTGGTGGCCCGGCTGGCAAGGCAGGGGGTGACCGTGGCCTTGTCCGGCGATGGTGGCGATGAGCTGTTCTTCGGCTACACCCGCTACGTGCGCGCGCTGCGCAACTGGCAGATGCTGGGTCGCGTGCCGGGCCCGCTGCGGCGCTGGATGGGTGCCCGCGCGCAGCAGCAGGGCGAGGCATCGCGCACGGGAGGCCTGGCGGCGCTGCTGGCCGAAACCGGCGCCCGCGGCATCGGCGATGTATACCGCAACCGCATTTCGCGCTGGCGTGACCCGGCGGCGGTGGTGCCCGGTGCGCAGCCGGCTGGCAGCTTCTATGACCTGGCCGATCCGCTGCACGGCGCGGGCACGCCGGCAGACGCGATGATGCTGGCCGATTTCGTGACCTACCTGCCTGATGACCTGCTGTGCAAGGTCGACCGCACTTCGATGGCGGTCAGCCTGGAGGCGCGTGCGCCGTTGCTGGACTGGAGGGTGGCCGAGTTCGCCTGGTCGCTTCCGCTGGGCTTCAAGCGCAGTGAAACGACCAGCAAGGTCCTGCTCAAGCGCGTGCTGGGCCGATACGTCCCGCACGCGATGGTGCACCGGCCCAAGCGTGGTTTCGGTGCGCCTGTCAGCGACTGGCTGAAGGGCGACCTGCGGCCGTGGGCCGACGATCTGCTGCAGCCTTCGCGGCTGGAACGCGAAGGCGTGCTGTCGGCGGCCGCGGTGCAGCCGCTGTGGCAGCAGTTCCTTGGCGGCCAGCGCAAGTGGCACACGCATCTGTGGAACGTGCTGATGTTCCAGGCATGGCAGGCCCACTGGCGCCAGGTCCGGGCCAGCATCAGCGGCTGACCTTCACTGCCTGGAAAGGGGGCGGTGAATAGGATGGGTTTCCCGCACCATGAGGAGTCCGTCCGATGTCCGTTCCCGCCATCGCCGTGTTTGTCGGAAGCCTGCGCCGGGAGTCATGCAACCGCAGGCTGGCCCATGCACTTGAAAAGCTTGCCGGCGACCGGGCCCGGTTCCAGTACGTGCAGATCCGCGACCTTCCCTTGTATGACCAGGATTTCGACGCCGAATACCCGCCATCGTGTGTCCGCCTGAAGGAGCAGGTGCGTGCCGCCGACGCTGTGCTGTTCGTGACACCCGAATACAACCGTTCGGTGCCGGGCGTGCTGAAGAACGCCATCGACATCGGCTCGCGCCCCTATGGCGACAGCGCATTCGCAGGCAAGCCCGCTGCGGTGATCGGTGCGTCCATCGGCCAGATCGGCACCGCGGTGGCCCAGCAGCACCTGCGCAACAGCCTGGCCTTCCTCGACATGCATGTGCTCGGCCAGCCGGAGGCGTTCATTCATTTCAAGGAAGGCCTGATCGACGCCGACGGTACGATCCACAACGACGCCACGCGGGAATTCCTGCAGGGATACGTGGACCGGTTCCTGGCGCTGATCGCCACGCACGGCCGGTAGGCCGCTGCGGGCAGTGGGATCTGCGATAATGGCAGGCTGCGGGCGTCGCACGGGCGCCCGTCGCAGGCAGTGCGACGCCTCCGCGCCATTCTGGCCAGGCTCCGGCGGATATCCCCCGTTCTTCCACGGCTTATCCACAGGCTTGTCCATGGCCGCCAGGGTCGGCGCATGCCTACACTCGTCTGGCCCCACTTTTGCAGGAAACACCGCCGCATGTCCGCCCGTCCCGGCTTCCGTTCCAACCGCAGAGACCGCGGTGATGGCTTCGAACGCGATGATTCGCGCATCGACCAGCTGCGGGTGCCACCGCATTCGGTGGAGGCCGAGCAGGCGGTGCTGGGTGGCCTGATGCTGGCACCCGAAGCGTTCGACCGGGTCAACGACCAGCTGACCGAGACCGACTTCTATCGCCGCGATCATCAGATGATCTACCGCGCGATCCGGGAGCTGTCCGAGCGTGACCGACCCTTCGATGCGGTGACGCTGGGCGAATGGTTCGAATCGCAGGGCAAGCTGGAGCTGGTAGGGGATGGCGCTTATCTGATCGAACTGGCCAGCACCACGCCGTCGGCGGCGAACATCGCGGCCTACGCCGAGATCGTACGTGACAAGGCGGTGCTGCGGCAGCTGATCCAGGTCGGTACCGACATCGTCAACGATGGTTTCCAGCCGGAAGGCCGCGACAGCAGCGAGCTGCTGGCGTCGGCGGAAAAGAGCGTGTTCGCCATTGCCGAGCAGGGCGCACGCGGGCGTACGGATTTCGTCGCCATGCCCGGCGCGCTGAAGGATGCCTTCGAGGAACTGCGCAACCGCTTCGAGAACGGCGGCAACATCACCGGCCTGCCAACCGGCTACAACGATTTCGACGCGATGACGGCCGGCCTGCAGCCGACCGACCTGATCATCCTGGCCGCACGCCCGGCGATGGGCAAGACCACCTTCGCGCTGAACATCGCCGAGTATGCGGCGATCAAGTCGAAGAAGGGCGTGGCGGTGTTCTCGATGGAAATGTCCGCATCACAGCTGGCGATGCGACTGATCTCCTCCAATGGCCGGATCAACGCGCAGCGCCTGCGTACCGGCCAGCTGGAAGACGAGGACTGGAGCCGCGTCACCAGCGCGATCAAGATGCTGAAGGAAACCAAGATCTTCATCGACGACACGCCGGGCGTATCGCCGGAAGTGCTGCGCTCCAAGTGCCGCCGCCTCAAGCGCGAGCACGACCTGGGCCTGATCGTGATTGATTACCTGCAGCTGATGAGCGTGCCCGGCAACAGCGAGAACCGCGCGACAGAAATCTCGGAGATTTCGCGTTCGCTGAAGGGCCTGGCCAAGGAGCTGAACGTGCCGGTGATCGCACTTTCCCAGCTCAACCGCTCGCTGGAAACGCGTACCGACAAGCGCCCGGTGATGGCTGACCTGCGCGAATCGGGCGCCATCGAGCAGGACGCGGACATGATCGTGTTCATCTACCGCGACGACTACTACAACAAGGAAAACTCACCGGACAAGGGCCTGGCCGAAATCATCATCGGCAAGCACCGCGGCGGCCCCACCGGCTCGTGCAAACTGAAGTTCTTCGGCGAGTACACGCGTTTCGACAATCTGGCCCACGATTCGGTCGGTTCGTTCGAGTAGGGCTGCCGGCCGCGGGCCGGCGATCTCCTTCTGTCCTGCAGGAGCCGGGCGCGTGCCCGGCTCTTTGCGTTGGTGCGAGCGCAAGGCGCGTACCTTGCCGGGCGATGGTCACATGACGTGTAACTGACATGTAACTGGGCCTTCCTACCATGCCGCCGCTGTCCTCCCACTTCCGACGCCCGTCGCTGGCGTCCAGCGCGTCCAAGGAATCCGCCTCCCATGCCGTCCCACGCTCCGCTCCGCCGCAATCTGCTGGCTCTGCTGGTCTGTGCCTCGCTGCCGTCGCTGCCGTCGCTGGCGGCCGCTGAAACCGCCCCCACCTCCGATGCACAGTCGGCGACCACCCTCGATTCGATCTCGGTGATCGGCCGCGGCGAAGCGCGCCAGGTGCAGCGTGTCACCGCCGAGGACATGAAGGTGCTGCCGCCCGGCGCGAATCCGCTCAAGCTGCTGGCCAGCAAGCCGGGCGTGCATTTCGAGTCGGGTGACGCCACCGGTGCCTACGAGTGGTCGACCAGCATCAGCCTGCGCGGCTTCAACCAGAACCGGCTTGGCTACACGCTGGATGGCATTCCGCTGGGCAACATGAGCTACGGCAACAGCAACGGCCTGCATGTCAGCCGCGCGGTCATCAGCGAGAACCTGGGCGGTGCGGAAGTCTCCACCGGCATCGGCGCGCTGGGGACGCCGTCCACCAGCAACCTGGGGGGCGTGTTCCAGTTCTATTCGATCGATCCTTCTACCGAGTACGGCGTGGTGCTGGCGCAGGGCTTCGGCAGCGACAACGCGCGGCGCAGCTATGCCCGCCTGGAGACCGGCGAGCACCAAGGGTTTGCGGCGTACCTGTCCGGCGTGTACTCCGAAGGCGACAAGTGGAAGGGCAAGGGCTCGCAGGAGCTCAAGCAGTTCAACGGCAAGGCCGTTTACAACTTCGGCGTGGACAGCAGGATCACCGCGCTGTTCAACGCATCACGCCGGGTCGAGGCGGACTACCAGGATCTGTCGCTGGAGATGATCGACCGCCTGGGCTGGAACTGGGACAACTACGCGCCGGACTGGGACCGCGCGCTGGCCGCGGCACGCGGGCAGTTCAGTGGCGGCGTCAACAGCCCCTGGGATGCGTACTACTCCGGTCATGGCCTGCGCAACGACGATATCTCCAGCGTCGCCGGCGACTTCGGCCTCAACGAAGCGATGCGCCTGAAGGTCAATGTCTACAATCACAGCAACCGCGGGCAGGGCCACTGGTTCAGTCCGTCCAATCCCTCCAATCCGGGCACCGCGCGCGAGATTCCGATCTCGATCCGCACCACCGAGTACGCGATCGACCGTACCGGCGTGACCTCCGCGTTCACCTGGAACGTCGGCGGGCACGAGCTGGAAGCCGGCCTGTGGTACGAGGACAACGGCCACAGCGTGCAGCGCAACTTCTACTACATCGATGGCCCGATCACCGATGACTTCTTCCTGCGCAATCCGGACCAGCGCGTGTGGCGCCAGCTCTACACCACCATCACCCGCCAGTTCTATGTGCAGGACCGCTTCCGCCTGTTCGACGACCGCCTGACGGTGGACATCGGCGCGAAGTCGCCGCACACCCGCACCCGCGTCCGCACGCCGCTGGGCAGCTATGCCAACAACAGCAGCCTGACCTCCAGCAAGGGACTGCTGCCGCAGGCCGGCTTCAATTTCAAGCTCAACGAAGGCAATGAAATCTTCGGTTCGTTCGCCAGGAACATCGCCGCCTATGCGCTGGGCGTGGGCAGTCCGTTCAACGTGCCGCAGCAGGCCTTCGATGCCAGTGCACGCAACCTCAAGCCGGAGCAGTCGCGCACGATCGAACTGGGCTGGCGCGGGTACGGGCAGGGGTATGAGGCGTCGGTCGCGGTGTACGACGTGAAGTTCGACAACCGCCTGCTTGCCATCGCCCAGTGCGTGGGCATCCTCGGCTGCCCTGCGTTGTTCTCCAACGTCGGTTCGGTGACCAGCCGCGGTGCCGAGGCGACCCTGCAGCTGAAGCCGGTGCAGGACGTCACCTGGTCCAACGCGCTGTCGTGGAACGACAGCACCTACGACGACGACTACGTCAACAACGGGGTGGTACCGACCCGCGGCAGGAAGACCGTGGATACGCCGGAATGGATGTTCGCCAGCACCCTGGCCTGGACGCCGGGCCCGTGGGACCTGCGCCTGTCCGCCAACCATGTCGGCAAGCGCTACGTGACCTATACCAATGACCTGTCGGTTCCCAGCTACTGGCTGGTCAACGCCTCGGTGGCTTACGATTTCGGCTCCCTGGGGCCCGCGCAGAACCTGACAGTGGCAGTGAACCTGACCAACCTGGCGGACAAGCGTTACCTGTCTTCGATCAACACCAACGGCACCTATGCCGCAGATCCCACGCGCAGCCTCGCGACCATGCAGGTGGGTGCGCCGCGGCAGGTGATGGCGACGGCGACCGTGCGCTTCTGATGCAGCGGCCCATGGATCCGGAGCACCGTCGTCGCCTGCTGCGCATGGCGTGGCAGGGTACGGGGGCGGCGATCGCACTGGCGGCGATGCCGGGGCTGGCTGCGGCAGGCCCACGGCCGCGTCTGGGCCGCGATCCGTTCACCCTCGGCGTCGCCGCTGGCGATCCGGATCCGCAGGGGGCTGTGCTGTGGACACGGCTCGCCCCCGATCCGCTCAACGGCGGTGGCATGCCGTCGCGGGCGGTGCCGGTGCGCTGGTTCGTGGCTGAAGATCCCGGCATGCGCCGTCCGGTGCAGCGTGGCGTCGCCGCAGCGGTGCCCGAGCTGGCGCATTCGGTGCACGTGGAGATCAATGGCCTTCGTCCCGGCCGTGACTATTACTACCGTTTTGCCTGCGACGGTGATGAGGAAAGCACGGTTGGCCACTTCCGCACCGCGCCGCTGCCGGACGCGCAGCTGCAGCAGCTGCGCCTGGCCCTGTGCACCTGCCAGGCCTGGAACAGCGGCTACTACCCGGTACTGCGTGATATCGCGCGGAGCGATGTCGACCTGGTGCTGCATGCCGGCGACTATCTGTACGAGTACAGTCCACTGCAGAACGCACGCGGCCGCACACTGGATGCGGAGCGATTCAGCGGCGAGACCGTCAGTCTGCAGCGTTATCGCGACCAGTACGCGCTGTACAAGCTCGATCCGGACCTGCAGGCAGCGCACGCGGCGCACGCCTTTGCGGTGATCTGGGATGACCATGAGGTGCAGAACGACTATTCCGGCGTCCATCCTGAAAAGGACAGCGTGCCGGTGGAGGACTTCATCGTCCGGCGGGCCGCTGCCTATCGCGCCTTCTACGAGCACCTGCCCATGCGCAGCACTCCGGCCGGCAATGGTGGCCTGCGGGTGCACCGGCGCCTGCGCTACGGCGACCTCGCGCAGCTGAGCCTGCTCGATTGCCGCCAGTTCCGTCCGGCCAACCCCTGCGGCGTGGGCGAGTCACCGCGCTGCGAGGCGGCACTGGACCCGCGCATGAGCATGCTCGGGTCCGGCCAGGAGGCGTGGTTCGCACAGTCGATGGCGGCCGCGCGGGGCACGCGCTGGAATGTGGTGGTGCAGCAGCTGCTGGTGGCGCAGCTGCGGCTGGACGGCGGCACCCCGCGCGAGCGGTTCTGGAACGATGCCTGGGATGGGTATCCTGCCGCGCGCAACCGGTTGCTGCAGGCGCTGCAGGCGGGCGGGCAGGGCAATGCGATCGTGCTGGGAGGCGACTGGCATTCCACCTTCGTCAACGATCTGAAGCTGGACTTCGATGCGGCTGATGCTCCCGTGGTGGCCACCGAGTTCATCGCCCCCGCCATCAGCAGTGGCGGAGACGACACACCGTATGGCCCTTACTACGGACCGTCGATTCCCCTGAATCCGCACATCCGCTATTTCGACGGCGACCGCCGTGGCTGGTGGAAGCTGCAGCTCAACCGGCAGGCCGTGGATGCGGAACTGCGCTTGGCCGACAGCGTGCTGCGTACCGATGCCGCGGTGCGGACCGCCGCGCGTTTCCAGGTCGCCCACGGCCGCCCGGGGGCGGTGCAGGTATAGCGGCTGCGTTCCGGGTTTCATCGCGCCCTGCCGGGTTTCGTCGCAAACCGTTTGCTCCCTCCGGGGCAGGGCGGCACTGTGGTCGCAGGCGGCAAGGGGCCGCTGCAAGGAGACCGTGATGAAGACCCTGTTCGCGCTGGGCGTGTGGTGCCTGCTGTTCGTGCTGTGCTGGCCGTTGGCGATCCTTGCCCTGATCGCCTGGCCGTTCGTGTGGCTGCTGAGCCTGCCGTTCCGCCTGGTCGGCATCACGTTCTCGGCGCTGTTCGCTTTCCTGCGCGCGCTGTTCATGCTGCCGGCACGCCTGCTGGGTGGCGGCCGCGGTCCGGTGGCTGCGTGATGACGCCGGCCATCGCGGTACTGGTATTGGCGCTCGCGGCGCCGGCCCCTGCCACGCCCGCGACACCGCCCTCCGCCTGGCTGGAACGCCAGCAGACCGCCGCTGCCGACGAAGCGGATGCTGCGGCGGCCAAGCTCGCCAAGCCTGACAGGCCCAAGGAACGCTGCAGGGTGGTGAAGGAATGGAAGGTGGGTGAAACCGTGGTGCAGCATCGCATCTGTGACGATGCACCGGAGCCGCCTGCTGGAAAGGTGTAGCGCCGGGCCCATGCTCGGCTCCACATCAGAAGGCCAAACAAAAAAACCCCGCCGAGGCGGGGTTTTCCTGTCATGCCACCGGGCCGATCAATTGGCCTTGTGGATGGCGCGCTTGCTGACCGCCATCGCCGCGTCGTGGACCACTTCCGACAGCGACGGGTGGGCGTGGCAGATACGGGCCAGATCATCGGCCGAACCGCTGAACTCCATGGTCAGCACGCCTTCGTGCACCAGCTCGGACACGTTGGCGCCGACCAGGTGCATGCCGAGGATGCGATCAGTCTCGGCATGGGCCAGGATCTTCACGAAACCTGCCGGCTCGATCATTGCCACGGCACGGCCGTTGGCGGCGAACGGGAAGCTACCGGCCTTGTACGGGATGCCTTCGGCCTTCAGCTGTGCTTCGGTCTTGCCCACCCAGGCCAGTTCCGGCTCGGTGTAGATGACCCACGGAATCGTGTCGAAGTTGACGTGACCCGGCAGGCCGGCGATCAGTTCGGCCACGGCGATGCCTTCCTCGAAGCCCTTGTGCGCCAGCATCGGGCCGCGCACGCAGTCGCCCACCGCCCAGACGCCATCGACGCCGGTGTGGCAATGCGCATCGACTTCGATCTGGCCACGCTCGTTGACCTTCACGCCGGTGCCTTCGGCCAGCAGGCCCTTGGTGGCAGCGCGACGGCCGACGGCCACCAGCAGCTTGTCCACGGTCAGGGTCTTCTCGCCTTCGCTGTCGGTGTAGGTGACAACGACTTCCTTCTTCTTGCCCTTGCCGGTGATCTCGGTCTTGGAGACCTTGGCGCCCAGGCGGATGTCCAGGCCCTGCTTCTTGAATTCCTTGGCCGCGGTCTTGGCGACTTCGGCGTCGGCGACGGCCAGGAACTCCGGCAGCGCCTCGAGGATGGTGACTTCAGCGCCCAGGCGCTTCCACACGCTGCCCAGCTCCAGACCGATCACGCCGGCGCCGATCACCGCCAGGCGGTTCGGCACTTCGGTGAAGTCCAGGCCGCCGACGTTGTCGACGATGGTCTCGCCGTCGAACTTGGCGAACGGCAGTTCGATCGAATCCGAACCGGCGGCGATGATGACGTTGGTGCCCTTCAGCTCGACTTCCGAGCCGTCGTGCTGCTTCACCTTGACCACGTTGCCCGGCTGCAGTTCGCCGAAGCCGTAGTAGGTGGCGACCTTGTTGGCCTTGAACAGCATGGCGATGCCGCCGGTGAACTGCTTGACGATCTTGTCCTTGCGGCCAACCATCGCCTCGACGTCCATCTTGGCGTCCTTGAAGCTGATGCCGTGGTCGCCAAAGATGTGGCTCATGTTCCAGAACTGGCGCGAGGAATCCAGCAGCGCCTTGGACGGGATGCAGCCCACGCGCAGGCAGGTGCCGCCCAGCGCCGGCTTGCCATCCTTGCCCAGCGCTGCGTCGATGCAGGCGGTCTTCAGGCCCAGCTGGGCCGCGCGGATGGCAGCGTGGTAACCGGCCGGGCCCGCACCGATGACGACGACGTCGAATTGTTCAGCCATTGAATTAGTCCTTGATGCTTTACCGGAACCCCCTTCCGCGCGGGCGCGGAAGAGGGCGGGAGGTCTTACAGGCCGAACAGCATGCGGCCCGGGTTTTCCAGCTGGTTCTTGATGTCCACCAGGAACTGCACCGAGTCCTTGCCGTCGATGATGCGGTGGTCGTAGGACAGCGCCAGGTACATCATCGGCGCGATCACGACCTGGCCGTTCTGGGCGATCGGACGCTCCTTGATGGCGTGCATGCCCAGGATGGCGCTCTGCGGCGGGTTGATGATCGGCGTGGACAGCAGCGAGCCGAAGGTGCCGCCGTTGGTCACGGTGAAGGTGCCGCCCTGCAGTTCTTCCAGGCTCAGCTTGCCGTCACGGGCCTTCTTGGCGTAGTCGGCGATGGTCTTCTCGATGTCGGCGAACGACATGCGCTCGACGTTGCGCAGCACCGGGGTCACGAGGCCCTTCTCGGTCGACACGGCGATGGAGATGTCCGAGTAGCCGTGGTAGATGATGTCGTCACCATCGATCGACGCGTTGACCAGCGGGAAGCGCTGCAGCGCGTTGGCGGCGGCCTTCACGAAGAAGCTCATGAAGCCCAGCTTGATGCCGTGGGCCTTGACGAACTCGTCCTGCAGTTCCTTGCGCGCGGCCGACACCTTGGACAGGTCGACTTCGTTGAAGGTGGTCAGCATGGCGGTGGAGTTCTTGGACTCCATCAGGCGTTCGGCGATGCGCTTGCGGATGCGGGTCATCGGCACGCGTTCTTCCGGACGTGCGCCACCGGCCTTGCCGGCGCCGCCATTGCGGGCGAAGTTGACGATGTCTTCCTTGGTCACCGCGCCGCGACGGCCGGTGCCGTCCACGTCGGCCGGGTTCACGCCCTCGGTGATGGCGGTGAAGCGGGCACCCGGCGGCAGCGCATCGGCGGCCGACTTGGCTGCCGGGGCCGGAGCCGCGGCGGGAGCCGGAGCAGCGGCTGCGGCCGGAGCCGGGGCATCGGCCTTCTTCTCTTCAGCGGCCGGAGCCGGGGCAGCCGCCACGGCGCCTTCCTCGATGATCGCCACGACCTGGCTGGAGGTCACGGTGGCGCCCACGTCGAACTTGATCTCCTTCAGCACGCCATCGACCGGCGACGGCACTTCCAGGACGACCTTGTCGGTTTCCAGGTCAAGCAGGTTTTCGTCGCGCTTGACGGCGTCGCCCACCTTCTTGTGCCAGGTGGCGATGGTGCCGTCGGCGACGGATTCGGGCAGTACCGGGGCTTTGACTTCGGTGGCCATGCGGGAGCTTCCTGGTTTGTCTTCTAAATAAGGGGGAGGAGAGTTATTCAGCGACCTGGTCGTTGAACGGGTTGACCAATGCGTCGGCAATCAGCTGCTGCTGCTCGCGGACATGGTCAGCCATGTGACCGGCAGCCGGCGACGCCGAACGTGCGCGACCGGCGTAATGCAGGTTCTGGCCCTCGGCCAGGCAGAACTGCAGGTGGTGGCGGATCTGGTACCACGCGCCCTGGTTCTGCGGTTCTTCCTGCGTCCACACCACGTCGGTGGCCTTGCCGTACTTCTTCAGTTCGGCAGCCAGCAGCGCACGCGGGAACGGATACAGCTGCTCCACGCGGATGATCGCAACGTCGTCCTGGCCACGCTTGGTCTGGTCTTCCAGCAGGTCGTAGTAGACCTTGCCCGAGCACAGCACCACGCGCTTGACCTTCTTGGCGTCGGCATTGGAATCGCCGATCAGGTGCTGGAACTCGCCGTTGGCCAGCTCGTCCAGGGTCGACACCGCCAGCTTGTGGCGCAGCAGCGACTTCGGCGACATCACCACCAGCGGCTTGCGGGTGGTCATGTGCAGCTGGCGACGCAGCATGTGGAAGGCCTGGGCCGGGGTCGACGGCACGACCACCAGCATGTTCTCCAGCGCGCACAGCTGCAGGAAGCGCTCCAGGCGCGCCGAGCTGTGTTCCGGGCCTTGCCCTTCATAGCCATGCGGCAGCAGCAGGGTCAGGCCGGAAATGCGGCCCCACTTGGCTTCACCGGCGGCGATGAACTGATCGATCACCACCTGGGCGCCGTTGGCGAAGTCGCCGAACTGGCCTTCCCAGATGCACAGCGTGTTCGGATCGGTGGTGGAGAAGCCGTACTCGTAGGCCATCACCGCTTCTTCGCTCAGCAGCGAATCGATGACGGTGGCCTTCTCCGGCGAATCCACCAGCTGCCGCAGCGGCATGTAGTAGTTGTCGGTCTTCTGGTCGTGCAGGATCGCATGGCGGTGCGTGAACGTACCGCGGCCGACGTCCTGGCCGACCAGGCGCAGTGCATGGCCTTCGTCCAGCAGGGTGGCGTAGGCCAGGTTTTCGGCAAAGCCCCAGTCGCCCGGAATCTCGCCAGCGGCCATCTTGCGGCGGTCGTCGTAGACCTTGGCCACGCGCGAGTGCAGCTGCACTTCGTCCGGGATGGTGTTGATCAGCTTGGCCAGCTCGACCAGCTTGTTCTTCTCGACCTTGGTCGAGACCGGGTCGGACAGCTTGCCTTCCAGCAGCTTCGGCCAATCAACGAACAGCGGGCTGCTCGGCGGAGTCTTCTCGACCTTGGCCAGTTCGGTGGTCACTTCGCCGGCGTCCAGCTTCTCGCGGTAGGCATCGACCATCGCCTTGCCGGCGCCGGCGGCGATCACGCCCGCCTTTTCCAGCTGCTCGGCATACATCTCGCGGGTGGTCGGGTGCTTGCGGATCACCTGGTACATCAGCGGCTGGGTGATCGCCGGCTCGTCGGCCTCGTTGTGGCCCCAACGGCGGTAGCACATCAGGTCGATGACCACGTCCTTGGCAAACTTCTGGCGGAACTCGAACGCCAGCTGCGCGGCGAACACCACCGCTTCCGGGTCATCTCCGTTCACGTGCAGCACCGGTGCGGCAATCATCTTCGCCACGTCGGTGGCATAGCGCGTGGAGCGCGTATCCAGCGGATTGGAGGTGGTGAAGCCGACCTGGTTGTTGACCACGATGTGCACGGTGCCGCCGACGGCGAAGCCGCGGGCCTGCGACATCTGGAACAGTTCCATGACCACGCCCTGGCCGGAGAAGGCCGCGTCGCCGTGGATCAGGATCGGCATGACCTGCTTGCGGGCGGTGTCCTTGCGGCGCTCCTGGCGCGAACGCACGGAACCGGCCACGACCGGGTCGGCGATTTCAAGGTGCGACGGGTTGAACGCCAGCGCCAGGTGGACCGGGCCACCCTCGGTGGCCACGTCGGCGGAGAAGCCCATGTGGTACTTCACGTCGCCGGCCGAGGCGTGCTCGTCGTGCTCGAACTTGCCTTCGAACTCGTCGAACAGCTTGCGCGGGTTCTTGCCCAGGGTGTTGACCAGCACGTTCAGGCGGCCGCGGTGGGCCATGCCGATCACCACGTCCTTGACGCCGTCCTTGCCGGCGCTGCGGATGATGGTGTCCATCATCGGGATCAGCGCATCGCCGCCTTCCAGCGAGAAGCGCTTCTGGCCGACGTACTTGGTGTGCAGGTAGCGCTCCAGGCCTTCGGCCGCGGTCAGGCGCTCCAGGGTGCGGCGCTGGGTGTCAGCGTCCAGCTGGTAGTTGCCGCCGGCCAGTTCCAGCTTCTTGTAGATCCACTGGCGCTGCTCGACCTCGGCGATGTGCATGAACTCCGCACCGATCGAACCGGTGTAGGTCGCCTTAAGGCGCGCCAGCAGATCGCGCAGCTTCATGCGCGGCTGGCCGCCGACGCCACCGGTGCTGAACTCGCTGTTGAGGTCGGCATCGGACAGGCTGTGGAACGGCAGGCCCAGGTCCGGCGTATTGACCGGCGCAGCCAGGCCCAGCGGGTCCAGGCGGGCGTCCAGGTGGCCGCGCGAACGGTAGGCGGTGATCAGACGACCGACATTGCGCTCACGCTCGTCGCCCGCACCTGCGCCGGTGCCGGCCTTCAGCGCATCCTTGGCCGCGTCCGCGATGTGGGAAATGACGGCCGAGTGCGGAATGTCACCTGCTTCGCGGCCCTTGAAGCCGTCGAAGTAGGTCTTCCATTTGGGATCGACACTGTCCGGGGAGACGAGGTACTGCTCGTACAGGTCCTCGACATAGGAGGCGTTGCCGCCGGCGAGTTGCGAAGATTGCGCAAACTGCTTCAGTAGATTGTCCACGATGGAGGGTGTTGATTCGCTTTGTGGGGTATGGCTTAAGAAGGACCCGGCAGGAAGATGAATAGCCCTGCGCAGGCGCGTTCAAACAGCCAAATTGTACCCCCATCCGGACACGAAGGGGCATCGCGGAGGCCATCGTGCGTCCCCCGGTGCCGCTTCCAGACAGGTTGAACCCGACCGTCGCGCTCAGAGGCCGAGCGCGCGGAGTTCGCTGCAATCGCGCGAACGGTCCCAGACGCGCTGCAATTGCTGCTCGAACTGCCGCGAACGTGCCGGCAGCGCGGTGCCGGCCTCGCCGTCGAGGCGATGGCCGATCAGACGAAAGTAGAAGTCGCCCCTGTCATTGATCAGGCAGGCGGACGCCAGTGCCCGGTCGACCGGATCGGCCACCTCGCGGAACAGGATCACGCTGGGCAGCCGCTGTGCCATCGCCAGCAGCGGCGCGCCGGCACGGCCAATGGCTGCCGCGTCATGCACGATCACCCGCAGCTGCTTGTCGTGGCGGCCGCTGGCGAAGCGGCGCAGGGCGGCCTGTACCGGGCCGGCAGCGAGCAGGCCCGGGTCCAGCAGGTGGCTGTGCAGCCACACCTGGCGACGGGCACGGTGGAGGATGGCGGTGGTGGCGGCGACGGCCTCGGCGTGGCTGTTGATCGCGCTGGCCGCGTCCAGCCGGCGGCGCATCTGCTGGTGCCCCAGGCCGGCCTCCTCGAAGACCTCGCCCTCAGGCAGGAAGCCCTGCCGCGCGTAGAAGTCGCGGGCGGGCAGCTGTGCGTGCAGATGCAGCTCGGCCAGGCCGAGGCCATGGCCGGCCTCGACCAGGGCCTCGAGCAGGGCTTCACCGATGCCCTGGCTGCGGTGGCTCGCCAGCACTGCCATGCGGCCGACGCGACCATCAGGTGTGAGCCGACCAGTGCCGACCGGCGTGCCGTCGGCATCCAGCGCCAGTACATGGGCGCTGACCGGGTCCATCGCGTCGCGCTCCAGTTCGCTGGCAATGCCCTGTTCCTGCACGAACACCTGCTGGCGCACAGCGTGGATGGCGCCATGCGCATCGGCATGACCGACCTGATGGACGCGGATCGAGGGCATGACTCAGGCGCGACCGGCGTCGCTGTCGTCTTCTTCGTCGTCTTCGAAGTTGACGATGACCTCGATGCCATCGTCATGCACGGTCACCACGTGGACATCGTCGGACACTGCGTCGTCATCGATCACCTCCACCTGGTCGCGGCCTTCGACCACCTCACCGAGGACGCCTTCATCCTCGCCCTCGTCGTCGGCGCCATACAGCTCGCTGGGGTCGATCAGCTGGAACACGCCGCCGACCAGCAGCTGCTGGACCACCGCGCGGCCCTTGTCCGACAGTCCGCGATAGGCGGCCGCGTCGAGCTGCTCGGCACCGGCCAGGCGCTGCGCATCCTTCACCGGCAGCGCGAAGTCCTGGCCGCTGACGTACAGGCTGGCGCCCCGCTTGGCCCGCCGCCAGGCCAGGCGGGCCCAGGGGTGGCGTTGCAGCAGAAGGCCGGACTGCAGGGCGGCGACCACCTCTTCCTGTTCCGGCGCGGCCTGGTGGGCCATCACTTCGCCGGCGGCGCGGTAGGTGGTGATGAAGCGGCCGAACCAGTCGCCCAGCTTGTCCGGGTCGTTCATGCGGATGGCGTTGAGGGCGGTGATCACCCGCGCCATCGCCACCGTGTCGATCTCGTTCGGATCGGCCGGCAGCTTCAGGTCGGGGTCCTGGTAGCGGATGTTCTCGTCGGCATCGGCGATCAGGGTGTCCAGGTAGTCACTGATGAGTTCGGCCGAGGACGGCGCGCGCATGCCGAAGGAGAACGTCAGGCAGGGGTCTTCGGCGACGCCGTGGTGTGGCACGTTCGGCGGCAGATAGAGCATGTCGCCGGGCGCCAGCACCCAGTCGTGGGTGGGCTTGAACACCTCCAGCAGCTTCAGTTCCACGTCCGGACGGAACCCCAGCGGTGGGCGCCGGCCCTTGATCGACTCGCTGGCGTCGATCTGCCAGCGACGATGGCCCTGGGCCTGCAGCAGGAACACGTCGTACTGGTCGACGTGGGCACCGACCGAGCCGCCGGTGGCGGCGAAGCTGATCATGACGTCGTCCATGCGCCAGCGCGGCAGGAAGCGGAATTGCTCGATCAGCGCGCGTACGTCCGGGTCCCACTTGTCCACGTCCTGCACCAGCAGGGTCCAGTCGTGGTCGGGCAGGGCGGGGAACACGTCTTCCTGGAACGGGCCGGTACGTACGCGCCAGCCGTCCTGGCGCTTGTCGTGCTCGATCAGGCGTGCCAGCACGCCTTCTTCGCAGGCCAGCCCGGCCAGGTCTTCCGGCTGCACCGGAGACTGGAAATCAGCGAAGGCGTTGCGGATCAGCAGCGGACGCTTCTGCCAGAAATCGCGCAGGAACACGGCCGGGGACATGCCCAGCGGCTGGCCGGGACGGGCGGTGACTTCGATGAGCGGGGCGGAGGACTTGCGGGCGGCCATGGGGGAATCCTTGCAGCGGAAAGCGGGAGGGCGGCGCGGCGTGCCGCCAAGGCGTCCATTGTCCGACGTTCGTTGGGATTGCGCACGTGCGGTGGTTTGTCGCGGGGTGTCCGGCCAACGGCGGAGCCCCTCGTGGTGGGGTCCGGGTTGGTCGCTGAAAGCCAACGCCGTGCTTGGCCGGGCGGGTGGGCTGCGCGGGGGACGCTGCAAGTACGTCCCTGTAAGCTTGGCCGCCGCATCCATGCGGCGGACACCCCCGCGCAGCCCACCCGCCCGGCCCCTGACAGTTTCCTGCGGGGTCCGCCACGGAATGGAAGAAGAAAATCAAAGGCAACAGCGGCTCGCGCGCTGCGCTTGCCCGGCCCTGCAGAATCCAAAAAACCAAAGAGGGACGCGGCAAAGCCGCGTCCCTCCTTCACATTCCGTCCCGACAACAAATGCTCTTCGATCCGTCACCGGGATGCTGTCAGAGGTGGGGCGGATTGGGTTCGCGGGGGTGTCCG